>JAKLHH010000561.1 GCA_022710245.1 Myxococcota bacterium | reverse complement strand
GCTCGCCCGGCTGCGCAAGCTGACGCAGCAGAGCCGCCCCCCCCGCCTGCGAACGGATGCCACCGGAGGACTCGTGGATCCTGTGGTAAAGTCCCAGGCTGCATCTTGATGTGATACCAGGGACGGGGTTCGAGCTTGCGGATCGGTGAGGTCCTCATCAGCACGGGCCGTATCACGAGCGCGGCGCTGGAGCAGGCGCTCGGGGAGCAGCGCCTCTCGGGCGGCCGCATCGGCACCAACCTGGTCGAGCTCGAGCTGATCACCCTCGACGATCTCGCGGCGGCCCTCGCCAGGCAGCATGAGGTCCCGGCCGCCAGCGTGGCGCACTTCCTCGCGGCCGACGAGCGGTGCCTGGCGAGGGTGCCTCGCGCGCTCTGCGAGCGGTACGGCGTCTTCCCGCTGCACGTGGGACTCCGGGGCGAGGTGCGCCTGGCGATGCAGGACCCGCGCAACTTCGAGCACGTCGACGCGGTCCGCTTCGCGGTCGGGGCCCGGGTGGAGCCGTGGGTCGCGCCGGAGCTGCGACTGTGGAGCTTCCTCGAGCGCCGCTGCGGTGTGGTCCGGCCGCCCCGGCTGCTCCGGCTGGCGCACCTCGACGAGGAGGAGCCGACCGGGTCCGGCGAGCCGCTGGCCGTCGGGGCTGGCGGCGGCGCGGTTGCTCCCCGGGGTGCGCCCGCCACGAGCGCGGAGGACGTCGTCGCCCTCGTGATCGAGGCCGAGCCCGAGGATCCCGACGACGACGAGCCCGAGGGGGTGCCAGACGCGCTGGCCCCGCTGCTCCATGCAGCTGCCCCCGGCAGGGCTCCGCGCCCGACGGGCCCTGTCGCCCCGGCGGCGGTCCCTGGCAGGACCCCGCGGCCGACCGGCCCGACGTTCCCTGCTGTCATCGCGCGGAGCCCGACGCCAGCCGGTCCCGCGGCGCGACAGCCGGGCCTCGCGTCCCCGGTGGGCGCCGCCCCGAGGAGCGCGAGGCCGATGGGGCCTGCTCCGTCGGTCCCGGTGCCAGGACCGGCGGTGCGGACCTCGGCGCTGACCGAGCCACCTCCTGCGCCGACCGGGCCGACCTACGTGAGTGAACCGAACCGGCGGCCGACGCCGACCGGCCCGGCGCGGCCGGTGTCTGGTGGCAAGCCGCCGCGGCTGGCCACGCAGCGGACGATGCCGACCGCGCCCCCGGCAGAGGCGGACGAGCTCGTGCTCCTCGACGAGGTGCCTCGGGCTCCGCGCCTGCCGGCCGTGCTGGAGGAGCCGACGCTGCGGGACCCCGAGGACCGGCGTGAGGAGGAGCGGCCCACCCTGCCCGAGCGGGCGCCGATCCGCCGACCGTCGCCACCGCTGCGCGAGGCACCCACGGAGCGCGAGGGCCCCAGCGCGCTGGTCGCCGAGGTGACCGAGGTCGACCTCGACTTCGAGGAGCCGCCGTCGGAGGTTCAGGGCCAGGGCGCCCGGGGGCCGGCACCACGCAGGCCCACGCCGCCGCCCGACGAGAGCGACCTCCCCCCGCTGCCGCCCGCCCAGCCGCTCACGGCCTCGCAGGTCTTCCCGGGCGACGAGCTCGAGCTCGACAACCTGGCGGAGGACTCCCGCGAGCTCCTCGCCCCTCCGCTGGACGATCGAGACCTCGCGGGCACCGAGGCCGATCCGTTCGACGAGGACGACGAGCCCGCGCCTGGTCGCGCCTCGTTCGTCGCCGCCGGCGACGAGGCCAACCCCTTCGAGGACGAGAAGCTGCCGACGCAGGTCCGCAGCGGGCCGCCGGAGGAGGGAGCCCTGACGCTGGGCGCGGTGCTCCGTCGCATCGCGCTGGCGCGCGACGGCGAGTCGATCGGGCGCCTGGCGCTGACCGGCGTCTCGCGTGGGGCCAGCCTCGCGGTGCTCTTCGACCTCCGCGACGGGGCGGCCTGCGCGCACGCCAGCACCGGCGCCTCGATCGCCGAGGCGGAGGTCACGCGCTTCCGCCTGCCTGTCGCGACCTCGTTCCTGCTGCGCGAGGCGGTCGAGCGGCAGGCGGCGGTCTGGGGCACCGTCGACGAGGACCCGCTGCAGCAGGTGATCGCCGCCTACATGCGCAGCGCGGAGCCCGCCGAGGCCTGCGTGGTGCCCATCGAGGACGGCGAGGGGCTGGTGCAGCTGCTGTGCGTGCAGCGCTCCGGAGGCAGCTTCACCCGCGAGGCCTACGAGGAGGCGGTGCAGGTCGCCGACACGGCCTCGAGCGCGCTGGCGAGGCTGCGCGGGATGTAGCGCCGGTCGTGAACCCCTTCGCTCCCCCGCGCGCCTCTGCCGCCCCCGCGCCGGACACCGACGGGGCACCGCCCGAGCCAGGCTGGCTGCGGCGCTGCCGCGGCACGATGATCTTCGCGGCGATCGTCTACGTCGTCGACGCGCTCATCTTCGGGGAGTACGTCATCGCCGGCCTCGTCGCGCTCGTCACTCTCGTACCCGCCGTGTCCGGGGTCGTGCGCGGACAAGGCCTGGCCATCGCGAAGGCCCTCGTCGGAGTCGGGATGGCGGCCTGCGTCTGGGGCACGGTCCGGGCAAACAACACGCTCGCCCGCCACCGCGCCCACCAGATCGTGGCCGCCTGCGACGCCTTCTCACGCGACCAGGGGCGGCTCCCGGACAGCCTCGCGCAGCTCGTGCCTCGCTATCTCCCGTCGGTCCCGCTGGCGAAGTACACGCTCCTCTCCAACCGCTTCTTCTACTTCGCAGGTGAGCGGCACAGCCTGATGTGGGTGGAGACGCCGCCCTTCGGGCGGCCGACCTATTCCTTCGAGGAGCGTCGCTGGGGTTACCTCGATTGACGGCCGCCTGACGCCGCGGCTGTCGACGGCGGCCGACGCGCCTCAGCGCGGCCGCAGCTGGTCGAAGTGGCGCGCCCGCTCGGACCGGTAGCGGTGGCCCAGGCTGGCGCCGTGGGCTGCCACCCAGTCGGAGAAGGCGGTGCGGCCGCGCGGCGGCTCGCGCGAGACGAGGCGCTCGGTCATCAGCCCGGCGAGCTCTTCCCGCGTCAGGACCACCTCGCCGACGAACCAGCCCACCGCCCGCAGCAGCGCGAGCGACAGCCAGGGCGCCACCTTGATGACGCGCGGACGGCGGCCGAGCGCCGCCGCGAGGCCGCGCACCAGCGCGTCGAAGGAGAGCACCTCGGGCCCGGCCGCGTCGAGGGTCAGGTCCTCCCGCGCCTCCACCGCGTCGGCGACGAGCTCGCCGGTCTCGGCGAGGGTGATCGGCTGCACCCGGTACTCGCCGCGGCCCGGCATGGCGAAGACGGGGAAGCGGCGCAGGAACCAGGCGATGTTGTTCACCAGGATGTCCTGCTCGTCGACGATCAGCGTCGGCCGCACGATGGCGTGCGAGAGGGCGGAGGCGCGCACCAGCGCCTCGACCTGGGCCTTGCCGCGGTAGTAGCCGAGCGGCGAGTCGAGCCCCGGGTTGCTGACGCTGACCTGCACGAAGCGCGTGACCCCCGCCTCGCGCGCCGCCTCGAGGAGCACGCCGGTGGCGGCGACGGCGTCCTCGAAGCCGACGCCGCGGTGCGGGTAGCGCACCCAGTAGGTGTTGACCAGCACCTGAACGCCGCGGAGCGCCGCGGTGAGGGCCGGGCGATCGGTCATCTGCAGCGGCGAGGCGGGCACCGGGAAGGGGTGCGGCTGCAGCGGGGTCGTGCGGTTGGTCAGGGTGCGCAAGGTCCAGCCGCGGGCGTGGAGGCTGCGCGCGACGGCGGCGCCGGTGTAGCTGAAGGCGCCGGTGACCAGGGCCGCGCGCTCGGGCATGGCCCCACTATAGCAGCCCCTGTCCTGCCGCGAGGAGGGTGCTAGCCACCCGGTGGTGGCGACGGAGCGTCGACGACACGAACGGTTGTGACCGGCGCGCGGCGCTGATCAGCGCTCGGGAGGGGTGGGCAGCCCGGGGGCGAGGGAGACCCAGTAGAGCTTGCCGCCCTGGCGCCAGGCGCCGGTGGCGGTGGTGGCGCCCTGCAGCAGCGCGTTCAGATCGTAGACGAGCACGTCATCGCGGAGCTCCGGAGCAGGCAGGCCCGCCGTCACCGTGTAGTCGGCGAGCTGCTGCAGGTCGACCCGGGGCAGCGGCCACTCGCGCACGTCGTCGGGCAGCTTGTCGCCACGCGTGAAGTGGCGCGCGGCCAGGCGGATGCTCGAGGCCTGGTAGCGCTCGCCGCCCACGGCGAGCAGGTCGACCGCCTTCGCGATCGCCACCAGCCCGTCAGGCACGCTGGGAGACCAGGTGGTCCAGTCGTCGCCGCGGTGGCGGTAGACGGAGACCTCGCGGCCCCCGTCCACGGCCAGCCAGACGCGCGTGGAGATGTAGCCTCCCTGCGCGGGGTCGCCGACCTGGTAGCTCTCGGCCAGCGGGGTGGCGCGGAGGGAGGAGAGCTGCTTGAGGATCGCCGCCACCTCGGCCTCGGGGAGCTGGCGCTCCCAGACCACGCCGTCCGCGCGCGTGTAGACGAGGCGCCCGTCGGCGAGGAGGCGCGTGGCGGGGAGGCCGTAGCTCCAGACCACGCTCTCCAGCGACGACTTGACGGTGGGCCCCAGGTCATCCATGGAGACGAGCACGTCCTCGCGGGCGGCGGTGTCCCAGCCGCCGCTCAGCACTCCCTGACAGCCTCCGAGGAGGAGCGCGATGAGGGAGAGGGTGATGGCGACTCGTGGGTGCATGGTGCCTCCGGTTCGCGTCACGGCCTGACCAAGAGCAAGGACGGTGCCGGCACCAACCCCCCGAAGGGTCGTGCGGCGACCACCCCGGGACCGGGGGGCGGGCCCCCGGGTGGGGGCCCGGCTCCCATGCCGCCGCCGCCCGGCGGTTCGCAGTGCTGGTATACTCGGCCTGCTTGGACGAGGAGATCACCCGGACCCTCGACGCGTCGACCCGCGGCACCGCCGAGGGCGTCGCGCTGGTCGTCTTTCATGCCGGCCGCGTCCGTATGGCGGCGCTGCGTGGAGGCGAGCCCGTCCTCGTGGGGCGCGGGGAGGGCGCCACGCTCCAGCTCCACGACGAGACCATCTCTCGCCTCCACACGCGGGTCGAGCTGGTCGGCGACGAGATCTGGGTGGAGGACCTCGGCTCCAAGAACGGCACTCTGCTCAACGGGCGGCCGGTCCAGCGGGGTCGCGTGGGGGTTCACGACCGCCTCTCGATCGGCGCGGCGAGCGCCTTCCTCCACGTGAGCCAGCCGCTCGTCCGCGCGGCGGGGGTCGAGACCCACGACGTCCTGCAGGCGAGCCTCGACGACCTGCTCGTGCGCGCCCGGCGAGCTTCGCGCAGGGTGGCGCTCGTGGTGCTCCAGGCGGGCACCGGCCTCGCGCGAGATCAGTGGTTCGTCGCCCTCGCCAGCCGCACCCGCCCCTACGATCGTCTGGCAGCCTATGGTCCCCACACCGCCGAGCTCCTGCTCTGGGACGCGGACGCAGAGGCGGCGGGTCGGCTGCTGCGGGAGCTACTCGCCGATCCGGTCCTCGGTCCGGGGACCCGCGCGGGCCTCGCCACCTTCCCGGAGCAGGCCAGCAGCGGCGAGGCGCTGCTCGCGGCCGCGCACGGCGCCCTCCTCCAGGAGCTGGCCCGCGGACCCGGCGGCGATGACCAGCCGCTCCTGGCGAGCGCGGCCATGCGCGAGCTCTTCGCCCTCGCGACCCAGCTCGCGCCCAGCGCGGTCCCGGTGCTGGTCACCGGGGAGACAGGGAGCGGCAAGGAGCTGGTGGCGC
>JAKLHH010000560.1 GCA_022710245.1 Myxococcota bacterium | reverse complement strand
GTCCTGGTCGTCAGCGTCAGGGTCTTCACGGTGGTCTTCTTCAGCGTCAGCTTCTTCATCGTCGTTCTCCTCGTCTGGTCGTGCGCGTCCGAGATGAGCGGCCGCCTCGCCCGTGGTGGGCGAGGCGGCGTGCAGCGCTACCTGATGACCATCCGCATCCTGATGAGGCCGCGGCCCGCCTGAACGTTCGTCTTGGTCTTCATCTTTGTTCTCCTCTCTGGCTGTTGTCGTGGTCAGCGTCGGCGGATGCTTTTGCAGCCGGGGTGCCAGGGGTGGGCTGCCCGAGATCCTTCGGGAAACAGCCGTGGCGCGAAGCGGTCGGCAGCTTCTGCGCGCCGGGCCTGGCCGGACCTGCCGGCCAGCTCTGCCGGCCTGCCCAGTTCGTGGTTGTCGGTCACTCGGGCTCGGGGCTAACGTCCTCGCCCACGTTGCCGCGAGGGAGTGGAGCCATGGGCGATCAGCGCTGGACCCCGATCCTCGAAGGACACGACGCGGAGCAGGCGCAGGAGCTCCTCCAGGCCATCGCCGTGGAGCTCCGCGACCCCGACTGCGGCTGGCTGAGTCACCCCGGCGTCTCCGGCGGCTGGGCCGGCACGGCGCTGCTCCACGGCGCCCTCGCCCTGGCCACCGGCGAGGACGAGCACGCCGAGGCCGCCCTCGCGCACCTCGGGCGCGCCGTCGACGCGCTGGCCGAGGAGCCACGCAGCCTCGCTCTCTACAGCGGGATCACCGGCGCGGTCTGGGCCGCCGGCCGCCTCGGCGGCAGGCTCCTCGACGTCGAGGAGCTGGCCCCCGTCTTCGCCGTGGTCGACGAGCAGCTCGGCGCCGCGCTCGAGGCCCCGCGCTGGATCGGCGACTACGACCTGATCAGCGGGCTCGTCGGTCACGTGGTCTACTGGCAGGCGCGGCTCCCCGCGCCCGCGGCGCGCGCTGCCCTCGAGCGCATCGTCCTGCACCTCGAGCTCCTCGCCGAGCCAGGCTCTCCCGGCTTGACCTGGAAGACGCCGCCCGAGCGCCTCCCAGAGTGGCAGCGCGAGATCGCGCCGCAGGGCTACTACAATGCCGGCCTCGCCCACGGCGTCCCCGGCATCATCGCCGTGCTCGGCGAGCTCTGCGCCGCCGACGTGGCGCGAGACAGGGCGCGCCCGCTCCTCGACGGCGCCGTCGCCTGGCTGCTCGCGCAGCGGCTCCCCGAGGGCGCTGGCTCGTGCTTCCCGTCGTGGCTCGGGCCGGGCATCGAGCCGCGGCCCGCCCGCCTCGCCTGGTGCTACGGCGACCTCGGGCTCGCCTGCGCGCTGCTCCGCGCCGCCCGCTGCTGCGCCGAGCCAAGCTGGGAGGCAGAGGCGCTCGCGGTCGCCCGCGAAGCCGCCGGGCGGCCCGCGGAGAAGGCCGGCGTCGTCGACGCGGGGCTCTGCCACGGCGCGGCCGGCAACGCGCACCTCTTCAACCGGCTCTTCCAGGCGACGCGCGAGGAGTGCTTCCGCGACGCCTCCCGCTTCTGGCTGGCGCGCACCCTCGAGCTGCGGCGCCCCGGCCAGGGCGTGGCCGGGATCGCCTCCTACGAGCCCGACCCGGACGGCCCCCCCCGCTGGAACGACGACCCCGGCCTCCTCACCGGCGCCACCGGCGTCGGCCTCGCCCTCCTCGCCGCCACCCAGCCGCTCGAGCCCGACTGGGATCGCTTGCTGCTCGTCGATCTCCCGCGCGGATGATACTGGAGAGAGGGGGAGGAGAGAGGACCTGCGCAGCGGGCGACGGCTACTGCGGGCGACGGCTACTGCGGGCGACGGCTACTGCGGCCACCAGCAGAGGTAGTTGTTGCTCCAGCCGTAGGGGTCGAGGGGCTCGCTGATCCGCACGTGACTGTAGCTGCACACTCCCGTGGTGACGAGCTGCACGCCGTAGGGGAGCGCGCCCCGGTAGCAGAGGTAGTTGTCGCTCCAGCCGTGGGGATCCGAGGGCTCGCTGAAGGAGATGCACTGGTAGCCGGCGAGGGGCCCGACGTACGACCAGCGCCACTCGACGTTGTTCACGTTCTCGACGAGCAGGTAGTTGTCGGCCCAGCCGAGCGTGTCGCCGGGCTCGTTCACGTTCAGGTTCACGTAGCCAGTCATGTAGCTCTTGAAGCTGCCGCTGCTCGACCAGTGGAAGCGGAGCGCGGGCACCGACTGCAGCGCGACCTCGGAGACGATCATCTTCACCACGCTCTTCCAGTCGCCGGTGTAGAGCTGGTGCACGGCCCCGGGCAGACCCGCCCAGAGGAACTCGAAGCCATAGAAGACGCTGGCCCAGCCGCTCTGCGTGGTGGTGATCTTGGGCGCCGCGCCGTTGACGAAGGTGACCTTGTAGTCGATCTGCTCGTCGGGCAGACCCCAGTTGCGGATGTGGGAGATGCGCCCGCTCACCACCTTGTTGAGGTCGGTCGTCTTGATGGTCGTGATGGGGTGGATCCAGAACCCGTGCCCGTCGTAGCTGACGTTGGCCCGCCAGTCATTGCCGCTGCGCCCGCGCAGGCCGTTGGTGATCGACCAGGAGACCGCCGCCTCGTAGTCCGAGCCGTAGCTCTGCGTCGAGGCCGCGCTCGTCGAGTCGATCGCCTCGTCCTCGAGCTCGCCTGGCTCGCCCCCGCAGGCGGTCAGCAGCGAGGTGAGGAGCAGCGCTCCCGCCAGCAGTGTTCTTCGCCGAGGGGTGGTCGTCGTGGTCTTCATGGCAGCTCTCCTGATGCGTGGTCGCTCTGATTGTCGCGGCGCCCCACACGTCGGGCGGTGGTGGGGAGCTGCCGCGACCAATTGTTGGTCGCGGCAGCTGCGCACGACCGCCCGATCTGTGCGGCGCCGCTCCAATGCTTTCGACCGGACGTCGTAGCAGCCGGCGTGCCAGCGGCGCATACGACTGATGCCTCAGGATGCTGACGGGTTGGAGCCGGCGCGGCCCCGGCCGGCAAGACTTGCCGGCCGCGGTGGCCGGCGTGGTTCGCTGTTGCGAGGGGAGCGCTCGTACGGCGCCCGGGGTGGAACTCCGAGGAGGCGAGCGGCCGAGAGCGTGGCGCCTTGGCTCAGTAGCGGCCGATGTCGCCGACCCCGGTGGTGATGAGCCTGCCGCCCGGCTTCCAGCCCGCCGGCGCCGCCTTGCCCTTCTCCTTCTCCACCGCCTGCATCGCCTGGACCTGCCGGATCAGCTCATCGACGTTCCGGCCAACCGGACCGGTCAGCACCTCGACCGCCATGATGGCGCCCTTGGGGCTGATGATGAAGCGGCCCCGCTGATTGACGCCGGACTGCTCGTTGTAGACGCCGTACGCCCTCGACACGGCGTGAGTTGGATCCGCCGCCATGGCGAACTGGACCTTCTTCACCGTGGGAGAGGTCTTCTTGAACATCCAGTGCGAGAAGTGCGTGTCGCCGCTGATGGCGATGACCTCGACGCCGAGCTTCTGCAGCTGCGCGTACTTGTCCGCGACCGCGGACAGCTCGGTCGGTCAAACGAAGGTGAAGTCGGCGGGGTAGAAGCAGACGACCCGCCACTTGCCGTCGTAGTCGGAGAGGCGCACCTGCTTGATCTGCTGGCCGACCACGGCGGTCAGCTCGAAGTTCGGCGCGGCTTCGCCCGGGAGCGGCACCCGCGTCACCACGCCGATCTGCGCGGCCGGGCGCGGCGCCGGCTTGAGCGCGTCCTTGCTGCCACAGGCCCCCAGCACCTGCGCCGAGGCGTGACCAGCGCTGCCGAGGAGCAGCGTCGCGATCACAATCTTGATCATCCGCATGCGTAGACCTCCAGGTTGAACGTCCCGCGCACTCTGCCTCAGGACCGGGTGGCTGTCCATTCGAGGTACGAGAGTACGGTCGCCAGAGGGCGACTTCGGTCAGGGGGCAACCCGGCAGGCTCACAGGTTTGCTCGGCGTGATGGGTACCGTCCCGGGCCGCGCGTTCCTTCGCGAGCCACGCGCGCGTTCCTTCGCGACCCTCACGCCATCGGGTGGAAAGCGCGCCCGGCTACTCGCGCAGCCCGAACGCCTTGATCTTGCTGGTCAGCGTACGGATGGGGATGCGGAGCAGGGCGGCGGCCTCGGTGCGGTTGCCCTTCGTCTTGCCGAGCGCGTCGACGATCAGCACCTTCTCGAAGCGCTCGACGCGGGTCCTGAAGTCGATGTCCTCGTCGGCGGACGTGAGGGCGGGGAGCTCTGCCGTGCGCGGCGCGGGACGCGACGCGGTCGGGGCTGCAGCGGGCGCAGGGCTCCGCCCTCGCAGCCGCTCGGAGAGGTCCTTCACCACGATCTCCGGGCCGCGCGCGATCACCACCGCGCGCTCGAGCTCGTTGCGGAGCTCCCGCACGTTGCCGGGCCAGTGGTAACCGCGGAGCACGTCCATCGCCTCGCTCGAGATCCGCTCCGCCACCGCCGCCGGGTTGCTCGCGCGCGCGCGGTCGAGGAAGAAGCGCGCCAGCGGCTCGATCTCCTCCACGCGCTCGCGGAGCGGCGGCAGCCGGAGCACCATGGTGTTGAGCCGGAAGAGGAGGTCCCAGCGGAAGGTCCCCTGCTCGCACATCGCCTCGAGGTCGCAGTGCGTGGCCGCGACGACGCGCACGTCGACCTCGGTCTCCTTCGCCGAGCCGACCCGGTTGATGCGCCGGGTCTCCAGCGCGCGGAGCAGCGCGGCCTGCGCCGCCGGCGAGAGCTCGCCCACCTCGTCGAGCATCACCGTCCCGCGGTTCGCCTCCTCGAAGACGCCCTTGGTCTGCTGCGCGGCGCCGGTGAAGGCGCCCTTCTCGTGGCCGAAGAGCACGCTCTCGATCAGCTGGTCGGGGATGGCGGCGCAGTTGATGCTGCGGAGCGGCGCCTGCCGCCGCTCGCTCCGCTCGTGGATCGCCTGGGCGACGAGCTCCTTGCCGCTGCCGGTCTCGCCGATGACGAGCACCGGTATCGAGGAGGTGGCGAGGCGCTCCACCGTCTCGTAGAGCTCCCGCATGGCCGGCGCGCGGACGATCGGGGCGCCCGCCTGGTGCACCTCCTGGCCCGAGGTCCAGCTCTGCAGGTCCTCCACGGCGCCCGCGCTCTGCACCGGCGCCGTCCGGGTCGCCTGCTCGAGGGTCCGCCGCCCGACGCGCAGGAGCTTCCCCCCGGACTTGCCGTCCTCGGGGAAGCAGGCGACGCCGCAGAGCAGCCCGGGCTTGCCGCCCTCGCTGGTGGCCTTCACGATCGCGGTGGCGAGGCGGATCGCGGGTTCACGGGCGACCTCGGGCATCGCGATGGCGAGCGCGTCACCTCCGGCGAGGCCCATGCGGTCGACGGGGCGCAGGTGCTCCTGCACGGTGGCGCACCAGCGCATGATCCCGGCCTCCGGCTCGCTCGAGCGCAGCACCAGCAGGGCCAGCGGCCGGCTGAAGAAGCGCGCCCTCGCGACCTCCTCCTCGAGGCGAGCGGTGAAGCGCTCGTGCCCCTCGGCGCCCTGCATCAGCCCGAAGCGCTCGTGGATGGCGACCATGACCGCGCCCAGCCAGACCTCGTCGCCGGCGGTGACCACGGCCCGCTCGATGCGCTCGCCGTGGAGCGTGGTGCCGTTCGTGGACCCGAGGTCCACCACCTCCACCGCGTCGTCCTTCAGCGTGAAGCGCGCGTGTTGCCGCGAGAGGCTGGGGTCGGGGATGGCGACGTCGGAGGGGCCCTCGCGACCGATCACGAGGGCGCGGTCAGCGTGGAGCGAGATGGCCTCGACTCCTCCAGG
>JAKLHH010000056.1 GCA_022710245.1 Myxococcota bacterium | reverse complement strand
GCAAGGCCGAGGCGAGCGGCTGCGGCAAGGGCCAGACCTGCTCCGGCGGCAAGTGCACGCCGCCCGTCGACTTCCTCTGCTCGGCCGGCGAGACCGATCCGAAGAAGAAGGTGACCTTCCCCGGCGGCAAGGCGGACAACCTCCTGCCCACCTTCATCTGCCACAAGCCCGACGAGACCTCGAACAAGGGCCTCAAGCCGCTGCAGTTCCAGAAGTCGAGCCTGGGCAAGTGGAAGCTCGCGCTGGAGAAGAGCTCCAGCTACGGCGAGATCGGCGTCGACGGCGCGGCGGCGCTGGAGGCGGGCGCGAGCTTCGATCTGAACGACCCCGCCTCGGGGGTCGCCGGCTTCATCGTCTCGATGCCGACGCCGGACCCGGACGTGGTGAAGGCGTCGGAGGCGATCATCACCCGGCTCAACAAGCTGCCGGGCAAGTCGGTGCTGAGCCAGGTCTCCTCGGGCACGCCGGGGACGAGCCACGACAAGTACCCCACCGTGCGCTCCACCGAGCTCGCGCTCCAGCTCACCGTGGCGCAGAACCCGGGCGCGGTGCGCAACGCCATCTTCGAGGCGCTCCTCGGCAAGAAGGTGAGCAAGGTGCCGGCGCCGTTCGGCCCCTCCTCGATCGGCTACGCCGTCCGTCTGCAGACGCTGCTGCGCACGGACGGGCGGCTGCTGGTGATGGGCGGCGTGGCGACCACCGAGATGGCGGCCGACCCGAAGAACGCCACCGGCTTCCACCTCGACGACCTCTCGAACGGCACCGGCCTCGCCACCGACGCCGACACTGACACCGTCGAGTGCGACCCCTTCCTGCTCACCTCGAACCCGGTCGCGGACATCATCTGGGTGATCGACGAGTCGGGCTCCATGTCCGACAACCGCCAGGACGTGGCCAAGAACGCGGTGGACTTCTTCGCGCGCGCGGTGAGCTCGGGCCTCGACTTCCGCATCGCGGTGACCAGCGTCGGCAAGTCGCACAACGGGAAGTTCTGCAGCAGCCTGGCGACCAACGTCACCGACCCGGGCGGCACCGACCGCTTCCTGCTGCCGAGCGAGCAGACGATCTTCTCCGCCTGCGCGATCAACCCGCCCAACTACGAGGGCGGCTCCGAGTACGGGCTCCTCAACGCGCGCAAGGCGGTGGAGAACCACCTCCCGCGCACGGCCAACGACCCGGCCAAGATCCGTCCCGACGCGACGCTGGTCATCATCGTCGCCACTGACGAGAACGATCAGAACTGGGAGAACACGATCAGCGACAGCATGAACTACTACCAGACCTGCGCGCTGCCGGCGGCCGTGCAGACGCAGACCGACGCGCTGGTCAAGCCCGAGATCGACCTCTTCACCGGCAAGAGCGCGGCCTGGGGCGCGCAGGCGAAGGCCGTCGTGCACCTGATCGGGTCGATCTGCAACAACCAGTGCGACCTCGGCGACATGGAGATCGCGCACGGCTACTTCGAGGTGGTGAAGGCGACGCAGGGCATGACCGCCGACATCTGCCAGAAGAACCTCGGCGCCACCCTGCAGACGATGATCGACGCCATCGCCGGCGCGGCGAGCCCGGCCATCCTGCGCTACGTGCCGATCAGCGCCTCGATCGCGGTCGCCGTGGACCAGACCACGCTGCAGCGCAGCCGCGTGAGCGGGTTCGACTACGTCTCCTCGTCGAACTCGCTGGTCTTCATCGGCGTGCCGTTCCCGAAGGGCGCCCAGGTCGTGGCGTCGTACCGGCGCTGGGTCGCGCAGGCGACCCTCGAGTAGCTGGGGTGTGTGGGGGACGCGCTAGAGGGGGCGGTTGAACGTGTAGACCTTGCGGATCGTCTCGACCACGGTCCAGGTGCAGCGCAGCCCGCGGGGAAAGAACACCAGGTCGCCCGCGCCGAAGCTGACCTCCTGGCCGTCCTCGGCGCGCACGTTGACCCGCCCCTCCTTCACGTAGGCGGTCTCGTCGCTCGAGTACTCCCAGTCGAAGGTCTCTGGCCCGCACTCCCAGGCGCTCCAGCCCTCGACGCCGAGCTGCCTCAGCCGCTCCGGCGTCGCCCTCTCGACCTTGATCAACGGCACGGTGGACCTCCTCGCGGTGAGCGCGGCTAGCGGCCGATCTCGCTCCGGATCTTGCTGGTCACCTCGGAGTAGGAGGTGTTCTGCACCAGCGTCGCCATCACGTTCGTGAAGCGCTGCACCAGATCGGCGCGGTTGCGCTCCTTGGCGTCCTTCAGCGCGTGGTAGGCCGAGACGAAGGCGCGCTCGCTGTTGATGAAGTACTCGACGCCGAGCAGGGTGACGATGACCGCCGAGGAGATCACGCTGCGCGAGACGTGCGTGAAGCGGAAGAGCTTCCCCTCGGAGTTGGCGACCTGCAGCGTCACCTCGCCCTCCGAGTCGGTGCCGGAGAGCTCCTGCTTGGTGTCCAGGTGCGCCTGCACCGAGAAGGAGGAGAAGGTGATCGTCTTGAGCGAGGGGTACTCGGTCGCGAAGCGGTCCACCATCCCCTGGAAGAAGGCGTTGATCAGACCGACGCCCTGCCCCGCGATGATGAAGGTGCTCCCGTTTGACTCGTCGGTGCCCTCGCAGCTCACCGAGCTGGTCTTGCGCTCGAGGTCCTCCTCGATCATCACGCGCTTGACGCGGAGGTGCGTGTAGCTCTCGCCGAGGAGCTCCCGCACCAGCTTGGTCGTCTCGACCTGACGCTCGGAGGTGATGGTCATCTTGTCTTCTCCACGGTCACCTGGGGGACCCGGCGGTCCTCGTCAGGGCAGAACTTCGTGATGGTCCCCTCCATCCGCTGGTCGCTGTAGCGCCAGAGCGTGAGCACCGGGTCCGGGATGGCGGAGTTGTTGTCACGCAGAGTGATGGTCACCTGCTTCCACCGCGTCGCCTCGTAGCACGGCGTGCAGGTGCCCTGCACGCAGCGGCTGGTGAGCTTCTTGGCGCAGTCGCTGTCGGTGGAGCAGGAGGGGTCGGTGCACTCGAAGAGGCCGTTGTCGTTCGACTGGAAGCAGGGCTTGCAGACCTTCTTGGCCTCGGCGACGCAGGTGCCCGGCACCCCGACGGTGCGCAGCTTGGCGGCGCACTCGTCGTCCGCGTCGCAGAAGGGATCGTTGCAGGCGGCGACCCGGGTGGTCTCGACCTGGCCGCCGTCGAGCGCGAAGTCCGCGTTGGACCCCTTGGTGCGGATCTGGCCGCTGCCGCCGATGTGTTCGCTCTCGATCAGGATGCCGAGGCTGATCTCGCTGGTGTCGCCGAAGCAGGTGACGGTGCCGCTCCAGCCGCCCTGCAGGTCCGCGATCGAGGAGCCGCTGCAGGCGGCCAGGAGGAGCGCCGGGAGTGCGAGGCATGGTCTTGAGCTCATGGCTGTTCATCTTATCGCGCTTTGTTCTGCGGTCAAACGCCCTGTGGTCCGCTCGGACCTGGCGGCGCTGGGCGCCGGGCCGCCTTCCCAGGCGAGGAGCGGCCTGGTAGGCTCGGGGGAGCGGCCGCCAGCCGAGGAGTGACGCATGCACGACGCCCCCAGCCTCACCCGTCGCCAGCTGCTCCAGGCGGGCGCCGCCGGCCTCGGCCTCACGCTCCTCGGGGAGGGCCCGGCGCGGGCCGCCTACCTCCCCGGCGCGGTCGCCAGCCCCGGCCGCATCTCCGGGGTGGTCCGCTGGGCCGGGCGCGCGCCGAGGCCGGCCAAGCTGAAGCTGACCGGCTCCTGCGCCTACTGTCAGAAGTTCGACCTCCGCTCCGAGGAGCTCCTGCAGTCGGCGAAGGGCGGGCTGAGGAACGCGGTGGTCTTCCTCGAGGGCCTCACGCGCGGCCGCGAGCCCGGGCCGCAGGCGCCGACCCTGGCCGAGCTGCGCTGTACCTTCGTCCCCCACATCCTCACCATGATGCCCGGCAAGCTCACCATCGAGAACCAGGACCCGGTGCTCAACACGTTCCACGCCATCGAGGTGGCGACCGGCAATACGCTCTTCAATGACGGGATGCCCGACAAGCAGAAGCTCCAGCGCCGCGTCCGGCGCGAGGGGCTGGTGAAGGTGCTCTGCGACGTGCACCCCTGGGAGGTCGCCTGGATCGTCTGCTTCGGCCACCCTTACCACGTCGTCAGCGACGCCGAGGGGCGCTTCGCGCTCGAGCAGGTCCCGCCGGGGAGCTACACCCTCGGCCTCTGGCACGAGAAGCTCGGCGGCCGCAAGCAGACCGTCACCGTCGGGCCCGGCGCCCACGTCAAGCTCGAGCTCGTCTACCCGGCGTAGGGCTACGGGCCCGTCGTGATCTGCAGCACGCGCGCTCCGCCGTCCTGGCAGCTGGCGACGACGCGCCCGCCGCTCACCGTGACCTCGTAGACCGGACTCCCCACCTGGGCCTCGGCGCGCAGCGCCGGCGCGGTCGGGGTGCTCAGATCGTAGAGCCGCAGCGAGCCGCTGCCCGTCCCGTTGGTGCCGACGCCGATCACCAGCTGGCCCGCGGCGCTGTCGCCGTCGAGCGCGCGGTACTGATCGGGGCCCGTCGGGCTGCTCCAGACCAGGGCCGGCTTCGCGGGGCTCGCCACGTCGACGACGAGGAGCCGCGCGCTCTCCTTCGCCACCAGGTAAGCGTGGGCGCCGGCGACCCAGGCCTCGTAGATGGTCGCTGTCGGATCCACGCTGGTGAGGTCGAGCTCGCCGAGCAGCGTGGGGCTCGCGGGGCTGGCGACGCTGACGATCTGAAAGTGGCTCATCGAGGCCAGGTAGGCGGTGGTCCCGACGAGCTGCACGTCGTGGGGCTGTCCCGCCAGCGGCAGGCTCCCGACCTGGATCGGCTGGGCGCCGCTCACGTCGAGGACGATGAGCCCGCCGGTGTTGGCCACATAGGCTCGCGCTCCGCTGACAGCGACGGTCCACGACTCCTTGGCGAGGTGCAGCCCACCGGCGAAGCTGAGCGTGCCGGCCGTGGCGTCGAGGTCGAGGACGACCACGCCGCCGTAGTAGGTCGCCAGGTAGGCGCGCCCACCCGCGAGCGTGACGCCGAGGACGTCGTTGCCCCAGCCGTTGAGCGCGCCCGGTCCAGTGTCCGTGCGAAAGCTCCCGAGCTTCACCGGGGCAGCCGTTGAGGCGAGTGAGTACAGTGTCACCCCGACGGCGGGGCTGCCGTCGGCGGTGCCCAGGACAGCCAGGTCGCCGCTCTGCGCGATCGCCTGGCCGAGCCCGGGAAACGGCGCGCTCAGGCTGCTCAGCGGCGTCAGGCCGACGGGCGCCAGATCGGCAGGGGAGGCGTCGGCGGGCCGCTCCTGCAGCCGATCGACGACGGGGCCCTCGGGGCGTGGACGGTCAGTCGGGGCGTCCAGGAGGCCCCCTGCGTCGGTCCGGGCGTCCGCGAGGCCCGCTCCGTCCGTCGGAGCTGCATCGCCCCGGATGGGCCGGAAGCCGAGGCGGGTGCACGCGGAGGCGCTCAGGGCGAGGAGCAGGCAGGCTGCAGCTGCGAGGTGCACCTCACTAGGATAGCCTGTCTCGTGCCGGAGGGGGCCCCTGTCGTGTCAGGGCACGCAGGTGCCCGACTGCGGGACGCACTGGTTCTTCTGGCAGTTGTAGCCGGAGGGGCAGGGGACGCTGGAGCTGCACCCCTTGCTGCAGAAGGACTCGTAGGTGGCCTGCAGCACCACGCACTTGCCGCCCTGCTCGCTGCAGCTCGGCTGATCCGGGTTGCAGGGCGAGCAGAGCGTGCCCGAGGAGAAGTCGCAGATCTGGGTCTTCGCCCCCGTCGGCACGATGCAGTCCGGGGTCTCGCAGCACTTCTCCTTGAAGTAGAAGAAGTGGCAGGCGCAGGGGGTGTTCGGCCGGCTGCCGTCCGTGAGCTCGACGCACTTCTCGTCCCACTTGCCGCTCGGCAGGCAGGTGGTCTGGCCCCAGCCGCAGTAGATCTCGCCGTCGCACCACTTCTTCTGGCCGGGCACGCACTCGTCGCCGGGCTTCGGCGTCGGCGTCGGGGTCGGCGTGGGCGTGGGCGTCGGGGTCGGAGTCGGCGCCGGGTTGGGGTTGGTGGAGCCCTTCTTGTCGCAGACCACCTTGTCGAGCTCGTTGTCGACGGAGCACTGCCAGTAGGCGCCGCCCTCGGGCGTGTTGCTCGGGTTCGGCGGGAAGGTCGAGGTGCACTTCCAGCTCGACGAGGAAGCGACCCAGGAGCAGCTCCAGCCGCTGCCTCCCGGCGGGGCGCTCTTGCTGCCCTTGGCCGTGCAGGAGTAGCTGCCCGCGGCCCAGGTGCAGCTCCAGCTGCCGCCGCCCGATGGCGTCGTCGGCGTCGGCATCGTCTGCTCGCACTTGGCCGGGTTCTTCGAGCAGTCCCAGAGGTCGGAGCAGTGGCAGACCAGGCCCTTGTCGGGGTCGCCGGTGCAGACCATCTTGTCCTGGGTGCAGCACTTCACGGGGTCCGTGCAGGCCTCGCCCGGCGTCAGGGTGTTGCCGCTGGTCGGGTCCTCGCCCGCCTCGCCGCCGCAGCCGGACATGATCACCAGCAAGGTTCCCAGCGCGATACGCGAGTGCATGGCTCCTCCTGCGTTGTCCACCCCGGAGCTTGAGCAAGCGCGGTGCCAGCACCGGAGGCCGGAGTACGACACCGATCCGTGCGAGATCACGTCCACGGAGGGAAACCCGGCGCGAGCCGCAGGGGGGCGGCACCCTGGGAGGCCGCGCCCACCCGTGGACGGCCTGTCACGGGCTCGCTGGCAAGCCACCGCCTTATCAGAGGCTTGCGACGCAGCGATCCTGGGAGGCGTCGCCCGGTGGGTGGATCAGGGCTGGCAACTCCAGGTCTGCGGCACGCACTGACTCATCATGCAGGTGTACCCGGTCGGGCAGGTGCCCTGGCCCATGCCGGTGCAGCCCTTGGTGCAGAAGGCGCCGCCCGCCAGCACCATGCACTTGCCGCCCGGCTCGGTGCAGTTCGGCTGGTTGGGGTTGCAGGGGTCGCAGAGCTTGCCCGAGCCGTAGGAGCAGATCTGTCCGTTCTGGCCTGCGGGGATCACGCAGTCCGGGGTCTCGCAGCACGAGGGCTCGAAGTAGTAGTGGTAGCAGGCGCAGGCCGTGTTCGGAACGCGCCCGTCGTTCTGCTCCACGCACTTCGGGTCCCACTTGCCCGTCGAGAGGCAGGTGGTCTGGCCCCAGCCGCAGTAGATCTCACCGTCGCACCACTTCTTCTGGCCGGGGACGCACTGCTGGCCCGGCTTGGGCGTGGGGGCGGGCGCCGCGTCGCTGGCGGGCTTGGTCGGCGTGCCCGCGTCGCTGCTGGGCTTGGTCGGCCACTTGCCCGCGTCGGCGGCGGGCTTGGTCGGCGGCACGCCCGCGTCGGCCGCCGGCTGCGGCGTCGGCGTCGGGGTCGGGCTGGGCGAGGCCTGCTTGTCGCAGATCACCTTGTCGGACTCGTTGTCCACCGAGCACTGCCAGTAGGCGCCGCCCTCGGGCGAGTTGCTCGGGTTCGGCGGGAAGGTCGCGGTGCAGCTCCAGCTCGACGAGGCGGCGACCCAGCTGCAGCTCCAGCCGCTGCCACCAGGCGGGCTGCTCTTGCTGCCCTTCGACGTGCAGGTGTAGCTGCTCGCGGCCCAGGTGCAGGTCCAGGTGCCGCCGCCCGTCGGCGTGGGCATCGCCTGCTCGCACTTGGCGGGGTTCTTGGAGCAGTCCCAGAGCCCGGAGCAGTGGCAGACGAGGCCCTCGTCGGGGTCGCCGGTGCAGATCATCTTGTCCTGCGTGCAGCACTTCACCGGGTCGGTGCAGGCCGCGCCGGGCGCGCTGGGCGTGACCGCGCTCGGATCGTCGGAGACGGTGCTGCCGCAGCCGGCCAGGACGAGCAGCGTGCCCAGGGTCAGGCTGATCAGGGAGCGCATCTTCTCCTCCTCGTCGTCGGTGGTGGGCCCGGACAGAGCAAGGCCGGTGCCACCCGCGGCCGCGGCGTCGCCCGAGTGATCCTCGCCGGATCGACCGCGCCCCCTGGGGAAAAACCCTGGGAGGCCCCTCCCACCCGTGACCGATCACGACACCTCGCCCGCAGGAGCGCGGGTCGACAGGGGCTGTGCTGGGGACAGGAGTCTAGTGCGAGGAGGGGGAGGGTGAGTCGCTCGAGACTCGCCAGTCGATCACCTCCGACGGGCGGACCAGGAACTTCTCGGGGTCCTCGAGGCTGAGGGCGAGGCGCAGCACCTGATCCATGTGCGGCACCACGCAGAGCTCCACCGCCTTCAGCAGCGCGGGCGGGATCTCCTTCAGGTCCTTCTCGTTCTCCGTCGGGATGATCACGCGCTTGATGGCGTAGCGGCTCGCCGCGAGGATCTTCTCCTTCAGCCCGCCGATGGCGAGCACGCGGCCGCGCAGCGTGATCTCGCCCGTCATCGCCACGTCCTTGCGGACGGGGACGTGCATCAGCGCGGAGACCATGGCGGTGACGATGGTGATCCCCGCCGAGGGGCCGTCCTTGGGGATGGCGCCCTCGGGCAGGTGCACGTGGATGTCGACCTTCTGGTAGAACTGCGGGTCGAGGCCGAAGCTCGCCGCGCGCGAGCGCACGTAGGTGAGCGCCGCCTGCGCCGACTCCTTCATCACGTCGCCGAGCTTGCCGGTGAGGACCAGCTTGCCCTTGCCGGGCATCACCGCGACCTCGGTGGCGAGGAGCTCGCCGCCGTGCTGGGTCACCGCCAGGCCGTTGGCGAGGCCGATGCCGTCCACCTCCTCCTGCACCGAGGTGTGGAACTTGGGCACGCCGAGGTACTTGGCGAGGTGACCGGTGGAGACGCGGAACGAGGGCGGCTTGTCCTGCCCGACGACGTCCTTGGCGATCTTGCGGCAGATGGAGGCCAGCTCGCGCTCCAGGTTGCGGACGCCCGCCTCCTTCGTGTAGTCGCGGATGATGCCGGTCACGGCGTTGTCGGAGACGGCGAGCTCGCACTCGCCGAGGCCGTTCGCCTCCTTCTGCTTGGGGATCAGGTAGCGCCGCGCGATCTGCAGCTTCTCCTCCTCGGTGTAGCCGGGGAGGCGGATGATCTCCATGCGGTCCTGCAGCGGCAGCGGGATCGAGTGGAGGTTATTCGCCGTGGTGATGAACATCACGTCGGAGAGGTCGTAGTCGAGGTCGAGGTAGTGGTCGTTGAAGGCGTGGTTCTGCTCGGGGTCGAGCACCTCGAGGAGCGCCGCCGAGGGGTCGCCGCGGAAGTCGGTGGACATCTTGTCCACCTCGTCGAGCAGGAAGACGGGGTTGTTGCTGCCCGCCTTCTTCATGTACTGGACGATCTTGCCGGGCAGCGCGCCGATGTACGTGCGGCGGTGGCCGCGGATCTCCGCCTCGTCGCGGACGCCGCCGAGCGAGAGCCGCACGAAGGCGCGCCCCGTCGCCCGCGCGATGGAGCGGCCGAGCGAGGTCTTGCCGACGCCGGGGGGGCCGACGAAGCAGAGGATGGGCCCCTTCATCTTCTCGACCAGCGACTGCACCGCGAGGTGCTCGAGGATCCGCTCCTTGACCTTCTGCAGGCCGTAGTGGTCGGTCTCGAGGATCTCCTCGGCGCGCTTGACCTCGAGCTGGTCCTCGGTCTTGACGTCCCAGGGGAGCCCGAGCACCCAGTCGATGTAGTTCCGCACCACCGTCGCCTCGGCGGAGAGCGGCGCCATCAGCTTCAGCTTGCGCAGCTCCTTCTGCAGCTTGTCGACCGCCTCCTCGGACATCTTCTTGGAGCGGATCTTCTCCTCGAGCTCGCTGAGCTCGTTCTTGAACTCGTCGCGCTCGCCGAGCTCCTTCTGGATCGCCTGCATCTGCTCGTTCAAGTAGTACTCGCGCTGCGAGCGCTCCATCTGGCGCTTGACCCGCGAGCGGATGCGCTTCTCCACCTGCAGGATCTCGATCTCGCCCTGCATCAGCTCGAAGAGCTTCTCCATCCGGGGCTGCGAGGCGATGGTCTCGATCAGGAGCTGCTTGTCCTCCAGCTTGAGCTGGAGGTGCGAGGCGATGGTGTCCGCCAGGCGCGAGGGCTCGTCGATGGTCTCCACCGAGACCAGCATCTCGCGCGGGATGCGCTTGTTGAGCTTGATGTACGTCTCGAAGGTGGTCTTGAGCGAGCGCATCAGCGCCTCGATCTCCACCGTCAGCTCCTCGGGGCGCTCCACCTCGTCGGCCTCGACCAGGAAGTAGGCGGCCTCGTCGCGGTAGGCGGCGACGCGGACGCGGCGCTTGCCCTCGACCAGCACCTTGAGGGTGCCGTCGGGGAGGCGGAGCAGCTGGACGATGGTGCCGAGGGTGCCGAGCTCGTACATCTCGGCCGGCGCGGGCTCGTTGACCTTGGCGCGCCGCTGCGCCACGAGCACGATCTCCTTCTCCCCGGCCATCGCCGCCTCCAGCGCGGCGACGGAGCGCTCGCGTCCGACCAGCAGCGGGACGACCATGTGCGGGAAGATGATGATGTCCCGGAGCGGGAGGAGCGGCAGGACGCGGGGGGCAGTGACTTCATCCATGGTTTTCGGTGCCTCGGGTGCCTCGGGAGCGGGTCGTCGGCGCGCCTCGCGGCGCGCGCTTCGGGGCGCAATCTTAGCATCCGGGTGGGAGGGGGCCAACTTGCCGGCCCCGTTTCTCGCGGTTTCTCTGCGTGGTGCTGCGAGCTGCTGCGCAGGTCCGCAGCAAGAGGGGGGTCAGCCCGGACGAACCCTGAGGTCAGTAGAGGCACCCCAGCTTGATCACGGCGGCGGGGCTGTACGAGCCGATGGTGGTGAGGTCGACGATCCCGTTGACGCTCTGGATCTCGCTCCGCTTGGCCTCGAAGAAGGGCAGGTAGACCTCCGCCTCGAGGCGGAAGCGGACCGGGCGTAGCCGCGCGTACTCCACGCCGACGCTGGCCGAGAAGTAGCCGCCGCTGCCCTCGGCCTTGTCCGCTGCCTTGGCCAGCAGGTAGCCGAGCCCGGCGCCGACGATGGGCGAGATCCCCGAGGAAAGGAAGAGGTAGTCGGCGCGCAGACCCGCGTGGAACGCGGTGCCGCCGCCTCCCCCGCCCCCCAGCTCGAGCCCGACGCCGAGCGCGCCGCGCTGGTAGATGAGGCGGCCGCTGGCGCCGTAGATGCCGGCCGCCGCGTTGAGGTAAGAGCCGAGCTCGACGCTGGCGCCGACCAGCCACTCGGTGCGCCGCACGGGCGCGGGCGCCGCGGCGTGGACGGCGGTCTCCGGGGCCGGGCTCACGGGCTCGGCAGGCGCGGCGGCCGCCGCGGGCTGCGGGTCGGGCTCCGGCTCCTGGCGCGCGACCACGGCGCCGACGAGCTTCGGCAGCACCGCCTTGACCTTCTCGGCGCTCACGGCGGCCAGGCGGGCGGAGAAGGTGCTCTTCATGGCGGGCGCCTTGCGCTCGGTGAGCACCACGACGACCTTCTTGCCCTCGGGGAGCAGCCGCACGTCGTAGACGCGGTCGAGGCGCCTGGCCCTGGCGAAGGTGCCGAGCTTCTTGACGCCGCTCCCCTGCGGGGCCACGGGCTTGCGGAGCACCTTGATCTCGTGCTGCTCGAGCTCCTCCTCGACCACGGCGCGCAGGCCCTTGAGCTGGTCGCGGAGCGCCTCCGGAGCCTCCACGACGCTCACCGCGGCGCGGGGCGCGCGGGCCGCGGAGGCGGGGGAGGGGAGCGCGAGCGCGAGCGGGGCGAGCAGGGTCAAGGCGCGGAAGGGCAGTCTGGCCAAGGGTAGCACCTCCTCTTACCGCGCTCCCCGGTTGCAGCAAGTGTGCCTGGCTCCGCTCCCCCCGGGATCCCGTCGCGAAGCGCAGCAGATCCGCGGCGAAGTGGACATCACCACCCCCACGCGAACGGGGCGGTCGAGGGCGGCGCGTCGAGGGCAGCGGCCCACGACTGGGGCTCCTCGGCCTCAACCTCTCCGAAAACGGTGGAGCAGGCCTGCACCAGGGCGCGACCCCAGATGGCTACCTCTGGTATCGTGGCCTGCGAGGAGAACCATGCTCGAGCGCGCCGGGCTGCGGCGGAGGATCGAGGAGATCGTCGAGGTGCTGATGCTGCGCCCCGGCAGCCCCGCGGCGGCGCGGCTGCTGGTGCGGGTGCGCTGGCTCTTCCTCGCCTGCAACGTGGCCATCCTGCTGCTGCTGAGCCTGGTCTGGCGCTGCTCGACCACCTTCGTGGTCAGCATGCTGGCCCTGGACGGCGTGGTCCTGCTGGTGACCGTGCTCCTCGAGCTGGCCCTCCGCACGCTCTCGCCACGCGCGCTGCGCGGCGCGCTCCTCGCCTCCTTCGTCACCGACATCGCGGTGGAGATCGTCGGCCTCATGTCGAGCGGCCTCAGCCACAGCACCATCGTGGTGGTGCCGCTCCTCAGCGCGATGACGGCGGGGCTCTTCCTCAGCATTCGCGCCTCGGCGCTCTGCGCGTGCTGCTTCGCGATCGGCTATCCCGCTGGTGCGCTGCTGGTGCAGCTCCGCCTCTGGCCGCTGACGACCGAGGTGAGCTGGTCGGGGCTGGACGGGTCGTCGCAGGGGAGCCTGGTCCTCTTCGCGGTCATGCAGATCCTCTACTTCTCGCTCGTGCTGCCGCCCTACCTGCTGATGGTCTCCAAGCTGCGCGGGCTCTACAGCGACTTCAGCGCACGCCTCGCGGCCGCGGTGGCGCGCATCGAGGGGGAGGCGGAGGAGCGGCGCAAGCTCGAGGAGAAGATGCGCCAGGCGCAGAAGCTGGAGAGCCTCGGCCTGCTCGCCGGCGGGGTCGCCCACGACTTCAACAACCTCCTCCTCGGGATCATGGGCAACGCCGAGGTCACCGCGCTGGAGCTCCCCGAGGGCTCGCCGCAGCGGACGGCGCTGGCGAGGATCGTCGACGGCTCGCAACGCGCGGCGAAGCTCTGCCAGCAGATGCTCACCTACGCAGGGCGCTGCCCCGCCACCCTCGTCGCGCTCGACCTCAACCAGCTCATCCGCGAGCTCCCGGATCTCCTCGGGGCGGCGATCCCGAAGGGCGCCCGGCTCCGCTACGAGCTCGCGCCGGACCTGCCGCTCGTCGAGGGAGACGCGGGGCAGCTGCGCCAGCTGGTGATGAACCTCCTCATCAACGCCGGCGAGGCGCTCGGCGAGGACGGCGGCGAGGTCCGCGTCTCGACCGGGGTGACGACCTTCGAGGAGCCTGCGCTCGACCCGGCCGTGGCGCGGCTGCAGTGGGCGAGCGATCGGCCGCAGGGCCCGTACGTCTTCTTCAAGGTCGCCGACGACGGCTGCGGCATGGACCAGGGGACGCTGGAGAAGATCTTCGATCCGTTCTTCTCCACCAAGTTCGCCGGCCGCGGGCTCGGGCTCTCGGCGGTGATCGGCATCGTCAGCGAGCACCGGGGGCTGATCCGCGTCGAGAGCCGGCGAGGAGCGGGCACCGAGGTGACGGTCGGGCTGCCGCACCGGCCGGTCGCGTCGCGAGCGGCGCGCCGGGTGGCGCGGGAGAGCTGGCGGGGGCGCGGGCTCGTGCTGCTCATCGACGACGAGCGCTCGGTGCGCGAGGTGATCGCGCTGATGCTGCGGCGGATGGGCTTCGAGGTCCTCGAGGCAGCGGGCGGAGAGGAGGGGATCGCGCTCCTGCGGCGCGCCGGCGCGCTGGCGCTCATCATCTGCGATCTGGCGATGCCCGAGCAGGGCGGCGAGGCGGTCGCGCGCGCGGCGCACGCCGAGCGCCCCGGGCTCCCGGTGCTCCTCACCAGCGGCTGCAGCCGCAGCGAGATGGAGCGGCGGCTGGCCGGCCTCGAGGGGCAGCGGTGCCTGGCGAAGCCGTTCTCTTACGGTGAGCTGCAGGAGGCGGTGCGGGGGCTCGTCGAGGGTCGCGGCGACGCGGGCGACCAGGGGCGCGCTAGTTGAGCAGGCTGTTCGGCGCGCAGCCCTTCTTCCCGTTCGAGTCGTTCGCGCAGGTGAAGCCGCTCGGGCAGTCGCCCGTCTTTTGGTGCAGGCGAGCGCGCAGGTCCCATGGCCGGCGAGCAGTACATGGAGACGGTCGGCTTGAGCGCCGCGCAGTCGGCGTCGGCCTTCACGGCGACGAAGCCGCGCTCGGCAGGGAGGCCCCCGGCCGCCTCGCTGCTCCGGCGCAACGCCTGCGCGTCACGGCCGCAGGTGCGAAGCGGGCGGTGGGCCGGCGGACGCCTCGTCAGCGTGGCTGCACCACGCCGACCACGGCGCCCTGCGGGTCGGCGATGATGGCGACGCGCCCGATCTGCTCGAGGTCGCGGGGCGGCATCCGCACCTCGCCGCCCCGCTCGCGGGTCAGCGCCAGCGCCCGCGCGCAGTCCTCGACGAAGAAGTAGACGACCCAGTTCGGCGAGGCGCCGCCCCACTCGCGTGAGGCCGCCAACATGCCGCCGAGCTGCTCCTCGCCCTGCAGGAAGAGCGTGTAGGGCAGCGCGCCGATGCGGGTCGGGACCACTCGCCAGCCGAAGAGCTGACCATAGAAGGTCCCCGCGCGGTCGATGTTGCCGCTCTGCAGCTCGACCCAGCAGCGCCCGCCAGGCACCACCTCCGGCGTGGGCGGCATCGGCCGCCGCGCCTGCCAGAGGGCGAAGACGGCGCCGGTCGGGTCGCGGAGCACCGCGCTGCGGCCCACGTCGCCGAGGTCGATGGCGGGCATCAACGCGGTGGCGCCGAGCCGCTCCGCGCGGGGCACCGCCTCGTCGACGCTCGCCACCGCCACGTAGGAGAGCCAGTG
>JAKLHH010000559.1 GCA_022710245.1 Myxococcota bacterium | reverse complement strand
AGCGCCACGAGGACGAGGCTGAGGCAGAAGAGCGTCACCCGGCCGGAGGGCCGCCGCGACCGGTGCTGGCAAGACATCGCATTCTTCCCCTTATCAGTGAACGGCCATCTCGGCCGGTGGCAGCTCGCCCGCCACCCGCTTCGCAGGCAGCAGCACCCCGCGCCGGTGCTCGCCGTCCCAGCGGCGGAGCAGGGTCTTGGTGCGCGGACCGTCGAGGTGCACGTCGACGAAGGTGAGCGAGCGGGTCGGATCGACCGTCCGGTCGCCCGGGTTCAGGACGGGGGTCCAGGTCCCCGAGTTCAGCACCTCCCGCTCGCCGTCCCGCCCCTGCAGCACGTAGTGCTGGGCGTAGTGCGTGTGCCCGGTCACCATCACCCGGGCCATCTGGGTGAGCGCGAAGACCTGCCCGAGCTGCAGCGTGCCGCCGAGGGACGGATCGAGCCAGCGCTTGACGTGGCCGGCACGGAAGGCCGCGATCAGGCTCCGCACGGCGCCCCCCTGCGTCGGGGCCTGGCGGTCCAGGTAGGGCTTGGCGGTCAGCTGATCGAAGCGCTGCAGGACGTCGCCGAGGTCCTCCCTCGAGAGCGACGGCAGGCGGAGCGTCTTGCGAGCCGCGTTGATCTCGCGCAGGAGGGCAGGGGTCCCGGCGAGCTGGGCGAGCCTCCCCTGATGCTCGCGGCGCAGGGCCTCGTCCGTCTCTCCGGCAGGCGTGAAGCGGCCCATCATGCGGCTGGCGAAGCGCCCGAGCCCCACGGTCTCGCCGGGCGCCTTGCGGAGGACCTCCCAGAGGATGGCCGGCCCCGGCGCGAGGTAGGTGATGTGCCCGATGCGCCGCTTCACCCGGTTGACGACCTCGTGGAGCAGATAGCTGGTCGCGGAGGCCCGCACGCGGGGATCGCCCGCGTTCTGCACCGGCACCAGGTTCCAGTCGAGGCTCGTCATCGGCTCGTAGCGCTGGCCGTGCTCGGTGAGCACTCCCCCGTGGAGGTGGAACCAGGGCTCGAACTGGACGGGGACGCGAGCGCCTCTGGCGCTGTGGCGCCCGGCCTCTCGCGCCAGCGCGCGGCTCAGGTCTCGCTGCACCTCCTCGAAGCCCAGCTCGAGGTCGTGGTTTCCGGGGAGCACGACCAGCTGGTGGCCGGCGGCGAGCAGGCGGCCGAGGGCCTGCACCACGAGCGGGTGGCCCGCGAGGATCTGCCGCAGCTTGGCCCTCGCCACCGACGGCGTGGTCCTCACCTCGTCGGAGCTCCCGGCGGGGGCCGCGACCTTGCCGAAGTCGAAGGTGTCGCCGGCGAGGACCACCTTCAGCTTCCGGTCCGCCCGGCGCTGGCGCGTGATCAGGTGGTCGGCGAAGCTGACGAGCTCGCGATCGGCCCCGAAGTCCTCGAGCTGCGAGCCAGGCCCCTCGCCGAGGTGCAGGTCGCTGAGGATGACGAGGTCGGCCGGCCGCGGGTGGAACACGCGGTCGAGGCCCCTGCGAAGCCTCTCGACCAGGCTCCGTCCTCGAGCGACGCCCGGCGGCAGGCAGACCGCCGCGACCGCACACAGGACAACCAAGCTCGCGACCCAACTCGGATGTGCTCTCATCGGAGGGCCACGAGGAGCAAGGGGTCTGCCAAGCGCGTCCTCGCGGAGGTCCGTTGTTTGCGCGGGTGTCCGTGGGCCGGAGCGGGCGCTGTAGTGGATTTTCGGAGAGGTTGGCGGTCCCATCCGTGACCGCACGGTGCGTCAGAGCGGCCCCAGCACGGGCGACCCGGAGCCGCTCGGCGTCGGACGCGGCGACCGAGCCCGCTCCAGCGGGCTAGCGCGCGAAGATGGGATCGATCGGGAGGTCGAGCTCGAAGAGTCCCGAGCTGACGAGCTCGCCAGGGCCGAAGCGGCCACGCAGCGTGTAGCCCTCGTCGCCCAGCGTGAGGACCTCGACCGAGTGGGCGTCGGGGTCGACCAGCCAGTACTCGGCGACGCCGCGCGACGCGTACAGCTTCTGCTTTTGCGTGCGGTCGGTGCTGGCGGTGCGGGGCGAGAGGATCTCGATGATCAGGTCCGGCGCACCCTCGACGCCGCGCTCGGTGATGATGCCCTCGCGGCCCGCGCGCACGACGAGGAGGTCGGGCTGCACCGTCTGCGTCTCGGAGAAGATGACGTCGATCGGCGCGTAGTAGACGACGCCGAGGCCACGCTGCTCGAGCTGGGCCATCAGGGCGAAGTGGATGCGCTTGGAGATCTTCTGATGCGTGGTCGTCGGGGCGGGGGTCACCAGGAGCTCTCCGTCGATGATCTCGTAGCGGTTGCCGTCGTCGGGGAGCCCCCGATAGTCGGCGTAGGTCCATGTCACCCGGGCGGGTCGTGCATCAGGCGTGACCATAGCCCGGGAACTATAGCGCGGCGAGCCGACGCGCGGAAGGCGCGCGCACCCGGTGCGCGGTTGCTATCCTCGAGGGGTCGAGAGGAGCCTGCTCAGGGACGCAAGAGGTCAGCGGGTCCGAGCTGGACGCTCGCCCAGCCGTGCTCCCTCGCCGCCCGCGCGACCCTCGGGGTCTGCTGCGGGTTCACCGCCAGGCTGAGGCCGCCCGAGGCCGCGGGGAGCTCGAGCATGCGCAGGTCGCCCGCGCTGTCGCCCGCGGCCAAGATGATGGGGCCGCGGGCGGTCAGGCCGCGCGCGCGGATCGCGTCGACCTTGCCCTCCTTCCACGGCAGCGGCGGGGTGAGCTCGCGGGTCAGGCGGCCGCTCGCGTCCACCTCCGCGGTCATCGCGATCACGCGGCCCGCGGGCACGCCCAGCCGCTTCGCGCTCTCCTCGATGAGCCATGGGCTCGAGGCGCTGACGAGGTAGACCTCGACCCCCCGCCGCTGCAGCTCCTCGATCAGCGCTCGCTGGGGGGCGAAGATCTGCCCCTCGAAGCCGCCGAACCCGAGCCGGTAGTAGCGGGCGGCGAGCTCCCGCACGCGGGACTCCTTCAGCCCGGCCATGGCGGTCACCGCGAGCTTGAAGAGCTCGAGGTCCTCGAGCCTCCCCTGCTGGTGGCGCCGCCAGGCCCGCTGCAGCGCCTGCTGGCCCTGCCGCGGGAAGTGGCGCTTGCGCAGCATCCACTTCATGAACTGCTCGCCGAGATCGGGTCGGACCACGGTCCTGTCGTGATCGAAGACCGCGATCAGCCGCTGCCCCGCTGGCGGCGTCGGGAGGTGGTCGAGGAAGCGCCGCACCTCCCCGGGCAGGCGCCCGAGCGGGTCGGCCCGCGCGAGGCTGGAGGTGAGCGCCACGAGCAGCAGGAGGAGACCGAGCAGCCATCGGGTCATCGCGAGCACCCGGCCTCAGCGCCCCTGACCGGCGCGGAGCTGCACCACGTAGTCCACCGTCTGCCGCACGGCCTCCTCGGGCCTGAGCGCGGTGTCGGAGATCCCGGAGACCAGCCTGGCGAGGTTGTGGTCCACCTGGCCCTTCATCTCGCCGCGCGCGTAGGCCGCCGCGCTCGAGCTCCAGAGCTGCGGGGTAGCGGCGACGATGTAGGCGGAGAAGTTGTTGTGCATCGTCCCCGGGCGCTCGCCGATGAGGTGCACGACCACCTTCGGCGTCCCCGCCCCGCTCGCGTCGGCGAAGAGCGCCTCGCCGACGCGGTAGCCGGCGCGCACGCGGCCGTTCTTCACCACGACGTGCTCCTCGGCGACGTCGATCCCGCGCGCGGCCAGGCGGCGCCGAAGCTCGGCCAGGTAGGGCGCCAGGTGCCCCGGGTCCTGCAGGGCGTTCGCGTTGAGCCCCTCGGAGATGACGATCTGCACCTCGGGGCCGCGGCCCTGCCGCCGGGCGCGCAGGCCCTGCAGCGCGCGGAGCGCCTCGGGGCTCAGCGTCTCGCCGCTCACCGGGTGGTTGATGTAGTCCTCGCGGTCCGTCGAGGTGGTGGCGATCTGGACCGCGCGCGGGATGCCCGCGAGGCACTCGGCGGAGAGCTCGGCGCGCAGGCAGCGCTTGGCGTTCTTGACGAAGCGGCTGACGTCGCGCGCGAGCTTCGGGGCGAGGTCCGAGCTTCGCTTGCCGTGCCCCATCGCCAGCGGCACGCCGCGCGCGATCACCTGCCGCGCCTTCGCCTGGCCCTCGGCGTAGATGGTCGCGGCCGGGCGGCGGTCCCCCCTGGCCTGGCGGTAGCGCACGTAGATCGCCACCGGGTCGCCGAAGTTGGGCCCCGGGGTGCCGTCGGCCTTCACCACGTCGAGCTTCTGGAAGAACCTCCACATGCGGTCGTCGACCTTGTAGCCGAACTTCTCGCGCACCCGCACGTGGTCGTTGAAGGCCGTGGTGAGGTAGCTCAGCATCGGGTCGTTCTTCGTCGGCAGCGCCATCAGGTAGCCGGGGTTGGCCGGCATGATGCGGTCGATGGCCCACTCCAGGTCCTTCGGCCCGAGGTCCATGTGCAGGGTGGCGCAGACGTCGAGGCCCATGGTCAGGCCGTGGAGCTTGCCCATCACCAGGTCCTCGAGGGCCACGCGCACCAGCTGCCGGCGCGACTTGAAGACCTCGGGGCCGATGAAGCCCGCCACGTCGTTGACGATCATCCACGGCTCCCGGCCGCCCGCCTTGCGCAGCGCGCGCGCCGCCGCGGCCCGGCCGCTCCCCGTCGCGCCGAGCTGCAGCTTGGCCGCCGTGACCTGCTGCCCGAGGACCCGCGCCAGGCCGTACTTGCGCGACTCCAGCGTCCCCATGTCGGTGCCGTAGCCGTGGCCGTTGGTGGCGTCGGCGCCCTGCCCGGTCTCGAGGTAGAGCCCGTAGCGGCCGCGGCGGGTCGCCGCGTGGGCCATCATCTTGCGGGTGGAGATGTCGAAGGTGCCGTTGATCCCCTCGTTGCCGCCCACGCTCTGGAACCAGAGCGCGGTGCTGCCCTGCTGCTGCTTCTCCACCGCGGCCTGGGTGTCGATATGGGTGAGCACGCACCAGGGCATCTTCTTCTGCAGGCGGAAGGTGCGGACCACGTCCTTCTGGGCGCGCTCGAGGCGAGCCACCGTCTGCGGGTCGCCCGAGCCCGGGTTGGTGCCGTAGACCACGTCGCCGACGCCGTAGGCCATGGCGTCGAACATCTGCCAGACCACGTCCTCGGGGTTGTCGGTCGGCGAGTTCGGCTGCACGCGCGCGCCCATGTAGCCCTTCGAGCCCACCTTGCTGTTCGGCAGCGGGTTGAAGACCTTGCCGCTGACGGCGGTCAGCTCGCGGTTCGACATCAGCTTGACCACCGAGGCGATGACGTCGCTCGAGAGCCCGCGCATGACGCCCTTGATCTCGGCCTCGGGGCGGGTGAGCAGGAACGTCTTCAGCTGCGCCAGCGTCCAGCCCTCCACCCTGGCGAAGGCCGCGCGATCGATGCCCGCCCAGGCGGCCGCCTGGAGCTCGTCGCGGTAGAGGGGGCTCCGGTGCATGGCGCCGATCCGCGTGGCCGCCAGGAGCCGCCTGGCGTTCGCGCGGGAGCGCGCGTCGGCGGCGGCGACGCCGAGGATGGCGTCTCCCTCCTTGAAGGCGCTCGCGGCCCCGACGAGCCGCTGATAGAGCGCGTGAGCGTCCTTGCCCTGCGGACCCTGCCGCCGGAGGTAGCCGAAGAGGTCCTCCCCGCGGCGCGGCGTCTCCACGACCACGCCCCGTGGGCCTGAGCTCCGGCTGCTCTGGTCGGCGCTGGCGGGGGCGCCCGTGGCGAGCGCCACGAGGACGCGGCTGAGGCAGCAGAGCGTCACCGGGCCGGAGGGCC
>JAKLHH010000558.1 GCA_022710245.1 Myxococcota bacterium | reverse complement strand
GACCCCCGCCGCCCCATCGAGCAGGCGCTGGTCGAGCAGGCGCTGGTCGAGCAGGCGCTGGTCGAGCAGGCGCTGGTCGAGCAGGCGCTGGTCGAGCAGGCGCTGGTCGCTCCCTTCCTGGCCGTTGCGGCTGATGTCATTGGCCCCCTCGCGGCCTGGCTCCATCGCCCGCACGCAGGCGGCGAGGAGCAGCGCGAGGATGATGCCGAGGGCAAGTGAGGTTCGCATTGGTAGACCTCTATGGGTCCTTCACACGATCGCGAGAGGATGATTCACGGCCTCTTTCAAACCGTGCGTCGACCTGGCAGGACCTGCTACCTGGGGACGGAACTCACCCGGAGACGCCACCAACACACCTGTTTCGAGGAGCTTCGTCGCCTCGGCGCACCATCTCGTCATGATACCATTCGAGGTCCGCGGGTGGACGAACAGTCAGTGGAGCGGGCGGGGCTGGCCCGCGCCCGACCGCGAAGAGCTCCCTGGCGGTGGGAAGAAGCCCTCGCTCGGCGCCCGTCGGTGAGGCGCCGCAGGCCCAGATGTGACGCGCACGCCCCTTGCACCTCCGCTGGCCGGCGAGGTGGCCCATGAAGATCACCGTGGTGTTCCTGATCATCTCGATCCTCGTGCTGATGGCGCTCGCGGCCAGCGCGACGCACTACTGGCACCCGCTGCTGAGGCGCCGGCGGCGAGCGCTGCTCCGCCGCTACGGGTCGGTGCAGGTGAGCGACGAGTCCGGGCCGTCCGCCGAGGAGGGCACGCAGCCGGGCTCGCTCACGCGGCCCAAGGCGAGCGCGTGAGCCGGCGCGACAGGGGCGTCGGCGCGAGCGAGAGGGGCGTCCGTGTGAGAGGTCAGCGCGAGAAGGAGGAGTAGCGGAGGCCGTCGAGCGCGCGCCGGATCGCCTCGGCGGTGAGCGCGTCGCCCTGCTGGCCCGCGGCCTGCTCGCGCAGCCGCCCGAGGCCGGGGCGGTGATCGTGGCTCGGCGCCTGCGGGGGCGCCGTGAGCGGGCTGCTCGAGGAGCCGAGCTCCGCGGGCGTCGCCCAGCTCGGCGGCGCCTGCAGCGGCACCAGGCCGTCGCCGCCCACGTCGACCCAGATCGGGTTGGTGACGGCGTAGGGGCGCACGATGCCCATCGACGGTGAGAGCGGCGTGCGGAAGGAGCGGAGCGGCGGCAAGAGCGGCGTCAGCCGCTGGATCAGCTCGTACATGCCGAGCCGGGCGACCGGCGTCGTCGAGTAGACCGGGGCCAGGCTCCTGCCGTCGAGCCCCATCACCGCCACCACGTACCAGGCGTCGCGCGGCGGCGTGTCGGTGAGCACCCCGTCGAAGTTCACCACCTGGCGGTTCGGCACCAGGATGCAGTCGATGGAGCCCTCGGGGCAGTCGGTGCGCCCCTTGATCTCGCGGATCAGGTCGCCGTTCCGGTAGACCTCTATGCGATCGACGTCGAACCAGGTCGGCGACTGCACCTTGAGGTGCAGCCGCACGGGCTCGCCCTTGGCCACCTTCACGGTGGAGCCGATCGGCTGGTCGTTGAGGGTCAGCTCGACGAAGGGGCCGTAGGTCGCGAAGCTCCGCATCGCCTTCACCTGCGCGGCGACCTCGCCCTCGGCGATGGCCATGGGCTGCCCGGCGTCGGAGCGGACGTAGTTGCGCGGGCAGCCCGCCTCGATGCCGTAGGTGCCGTGGCTGTCCGAGTTGCCGAGCACCGGGCGGCGCACACCGTGGTTGAGCAGCTGGAACCAGTCGTCGATGGTGCCGCGCACGGTGGGGCAGGGATCGACCGGCTTCGCCGCGGTGACCGTGGCGGGCACGCAGAGCTTGGCCTTGGTGTCGCAGATGGGGCGCATCGCGTCGCCCTTGCAGTCCTTGTCGGCGGTGCAGGCGAGCTCGCAGGTGAGCGTGGTCGGGCTGGCCGGGTCGCGGGCCAGGCACTTCTCGCTGGCGGGCGGCGTGCCCCAGGGGGTGGTGCAGTCGGCCTCCGTGGTGCAGCTCTTCGTCACGCGCTGGCAGGTGGTCCGCTTCGCGTCGCCGCCCACCGGCAGGCACTTCTCGCGCCCGGCCGCGACCAGCGTGGCCTCGCAGCTCGTGTCGCTCGCGCAGCCGCTGATGCAGGCGCCGGTGGCCTCGTCGCAGAGCGAGGGCGCGCCGCACTCGGCGTCGGAGGTGCAGCGGCAGACGAAGCTCGCGTTGCTGAAGGAGAGGCCCGCGGCCTGCTCCTCCGGGGTCCGCTCCAGGAAGTCCCGCTGCGCCGCCGCCGACAGCTCGCCCCAGCGCCGCTGCCGCTCCTCGTAGGGGAGGGTCTTGGTCGACTCCAGGAAGGCCGCGAGCTGCGTGTTGTAGGCCTTGATCTCCTTGTAGGTCGGGCGGCGGATGACGTCGAGGTTCTTGCCGTTGAACGCCTCCAGCGCGTCGAAGTCGCCGGAGAACGAGCGGTAGGAGAGGACGTCGTTGAAGAGCGCGGTGATGGAGAAGATCGGGATCTCGAGCGTCCAGGGGTCGACGCCGTAGAAGGTGAAGTAGTCATAGAAGTGCGCCGCGAAGGTCACCGTCCGCGCCGGGTCGAGGGCGCCGAGCTCGCGCAGCTTGGTGAAGATCTCGCCCGGCTTCAGGTTGCGCCAGTCGTCCTCACCGGGGCCCGCCTTCGGGTTGCCGACGCGCCAGTGGAAGGCGCCGCCCAGCTCCTGGTTCTGGTCGAAGCGGAGCGGGAAGCCGATGAAGTGGCCGTAGTCGAGCGGGCTCACCTCGAGGCCGATCTGGCTCTTCACCCAGGGGGCGAGGTTGAGCTGGCGGATGGTGGGCGCGTAGTCGGTCAGGTGATCGTGATCGCTCGCGCTGACCAGCTCGACGCCCTCGGCGGCGTAGGAGCGGATGCGGGTGGCGTGGTCGAGCCCCGAGTCGACGCTGCCGGGGCCGTGCACGTGGAAGTCGGCGGCGATCCAGCCGCGGGTGTCGACGACGCGCGCCAGGCTGGCGCGGAGCGGCGTGGTCACCCCGGCCCGCACCTTCACGAACTGGCGGCTGAGCTCGTACTCGAGGCCGCGCGAGACGATCACCTGGTAGGAGGCGTCGCCGGGCTCGAGGCGGACCTCGCCGGAGCCGCTGGTCGAGAGCTCGACGCGCGCGGTGCCGTCGGCGAAGCGGCTGCCGCCGAGCGCGAGCGGGAGCCTGCCGGTCGAGGGGCAGACGCAGGTGGTCTTGCCGGTGATCGGGTCGGCCCCCCAGCGCTGGTCGGGCCGGCAGCTGTCCGCGCCGGTGTAGCCGCCCGCCGGCACGCAGAGCCGGCTGGCGGTGTCACAGCGCGGGCGCGCGCCGCTGCAGTCCTCGTCGCGCGCGCACTCCGGGAAGCAGTGGCCGAAGGTGAGCTTGCTCGGCAGCGCGCGGCCCGAGGTCTCCTGGACCTGGTAGCGCACCGTCCCCGGCGGGTCGACGAGGAGGGTCGTCTTCACCGTGGAGCCGGCGGCGACCCGCAGCGGGACCAGCCGCGAGGCGGCGCGCTCCTCGGTGCGCACCGCGAGGAGGAAGCGCCCGGCGGGCAGCGGGCCGTCGAAGCTGCCGTCGGGGACGCTGTCGTTCGCCGCGGTGTCGGTGCGGAAGTGGCTGGCCACGCCAGGCTCGCCGGACTTCTTCACGTGCTCGGCGGTCAGCTCGTCCAGGGTGTGGGCCGCGAGCGCCTCGTCGGAGAGCCCCTGCCAGGCCTCGGGCACGTCGAAGACGAAGACGTCCGTCCTCGTCAGCGGCGCGCTGGTCCGCGCGTCGATGACGTGCCCCTCGACGCGGCCCGTCTCGATCTTGCGGACCTTGTAGTAGCCCTCGAGCGCCGAGGCGAGGTCGCCGTGTCCGACGGAGACGAAGCGCCGGAAGCGCAGCTCCTTGCCCTTCAGGCAGTCCGGCTTGGCCTGCTCGCAGGCGACGCGGTTCGTCATCGACGCGGTGAAGGCCTCGGAGAAGACCGGGATCTGCATCTGGCCGCTGGCGTTGAAGTAGGCATAGGAGACGCCGTCGCCGACGGCGGCCACGAAGGGGCGCGAGAGCGGCGCGGAGAAGACGTCTCCGCCCGAGTCGAAGAGGCTGCGGATGTAGCTCTCGTTGTCGAAGCCGCTCCCCGGGATGAAGACGTGCGCCTTGGCGGAGAAGAGCATGAAGTCGCCGGCGAGGACCCCGGCGAGCTTGTCGGTCGGGCGCCGGCAGCGGCGCATCTTGGTGTTGAGGCTGCCGAGGCTGAGCTCGATGAGGAGGCGGTCGCAGGACTCGCCGGGCGCGCAGTCGGCGGCGGTCTCGCAGCTCTTGCCGGTGTTCTCGCCGAGGAGCACGTCCATCAGTCCGGTCTGCTTGGGCAGCTCCTGCATCTCGACCGCCTCGCCGGGCCCGTAGAAGCGCGCGGTGGTGGCGACGTGGACGAGGGGCTCGCCGGGGCAGACGTCGTAGTCGGTGATGATCTCGAGCCCCTTGATGTCGTACTTGCGCTCGATCGCCATGTCGAGGAGGCCGAGGATGGCCATGATGTTCTCGCCGCGGCCCGCGGCGGTCACCCGCGCGCAGCCGGCGGTGGGGCAGGGCGCGGCGCCGACGGAGGGCGTGTCCCCGTTCATCACGCAGAGGCCCTGGCCCATCGTCGAGGAGGCCGAGACGCGCAGGTTCACCATCGGGCCGAGCTCGTAGAAGGCGTCCTTGCCCTTGCCCACCTCGTTCGCGTGGCGCGAGCGCTGCAGGTCGAGGTCGATCAGGCTGCCGTTCGAGATCGGCATCGTGCTCCGCTGGTTGTGCCGTCCGTGGACCACGGCGCGGAGCCGGTCGTTCTCCAGCAGGTAGTCGCCGGGGCGCGCCGCGGCGGCGGGGCCGCCGATGGTCTGCCCCATCTCCTCGATCACGTAGACGCGCGCGAACTCCTCGTCGCCGCAGCTCGCGGCGAGGGTGAGCAGCGCGGGGAGCGCGAGGGCGCCAGCGGCGCGAAGCAGGAGGTTCGGCGACATGTCAGAACATCGCCTGCAGCTGCGCGAAGCCGAGGTCGTTCGCCACCTCCGGGCCGTCGAGCTCGTCGCGGCGCACGTACTCGAGCTGGAGCTTCAGGTTGTCGCGGTAGAGGTAGAGGTTCACGCCGGCGCTGATCAGCTGCTGCTTGGCGAAGGTCGGGACGCGGTCGCTGTCGCGCAGGTACTCGTAGCGGGCGGCGAGCTGCAGGTGCTCGCGCCAGAGGAAGACGGCGAGGTCGGCGCCGACGCCCCAGCGGCGCACCGCGCCCGCGTCGGCGTCGGCGGCGGGCGCGTCGTGGGGGCTGGAGGCGTTCCAGAGGAACTCCGAGAGCAGCCGTCCGCGAGGGAAGCGGAGCTCGAGCGCCCCGCTGACGCGGTGCAGGAGGACGGCGGGGCCGTCGTCGACCATGTAGGCGCCGGCCAGGGAGAGGCCGAAGCGGCGGGGGACGAAGGTCTCGGGCCCGCCGAGGAGGCGGTACTGCAGCCGCGCCGCGCCGGCCATGCCGGCGAGCTTGTTGCCCGAGGTGATCCCGTCCGAGCCGTTGTAGAGGCCGGCCGCCCAGCGCAGGCCGCGCCAGCTCCCCTCGACGGTGACGCCGAGGCGGTGCTCCGGCGCGAGCCAGTGCGTCATCAGCGGGCGCTCGATCAGCGTCAGGTGCGACGAGCTCTGCAGCTGGTAGCTGGAGAAGGGGACCTTGCTCAGCCCCACCGCGATGTGCGCGAAGCGGCAGCGTGTCCACTCGATCTTGGTGTCGAGA
>JAKLHH010000557.1 GCA_022710245.1 Myxococcota bacterium | reverse complement strand
GCCACTCGCGGGTGCGCTCGATCTCCGAGTCGGCCAGGCGCAGGCAGAGCTCGAGGTGCCGCGCGTAGCGCTGGCGCAGGTGCTCGTCCTCCAGCATGGCGCAGAGCGTGGGCGAGACGGAGAGCGTGAGCCTCGGCCTGAGGCCGTCCGCGAGCAGCTGATCGAGGAACTTGATCAGCGGGAGGTAGGTCTCGGTGATGGCTTCGAAGAGCCAGCCCTCCTCGAGGAACCGGTCGTACTCCGGGTGATGGACGTACGGCAGGTGGGCGTGGAGGACGAGCATCAGGTACCCCTTGCGCACGGCTTCCTCCTCCTCAGGGCAGGCTCAGAGCCTGGTAGGCCGCGGGCGGGACGAGGAGCTCCTCGAGCTGCGCCGCGACCCGCGGCAAGCCGTGGAGCTGCTCCAGGCGATCCTGGCCGCGCCTCGCCAGGCGTCCGGCGAGCTCGGGGTCGAAGAGCAGGCGCTCGATGCCCCAGACGCAGCTCGTCGGGTCCGGGTAGACGAGGAGCGCGTCCTCCTCGTGGCGGCAGAGGTGGTCGCCGGCCTCGTGGGTCGCCACGACCGGCCGCCCGGCGGCCCAGCCGGCGAGGATCGGCCAGTCCTCGGTCTGCACGCGGCTGGGGACGACGACGAGGTCCACCGCGGCGATCAGCTCGCGCAGCGCCTGGCCGCTCACGTCGCCCGCCAGGCGCACGGCGTGGTCGAGCAGCATGTAGCGCGACTGCACGCGGAGCGGCCAGAGCGAGGGGCCGTCGCCGACGACGATCAACCGGGCCTGAGCGTGGTTCTTGAGGACGGCCGGCATGGCCTTCATCAGCAGGTCGGGCCCATGCCGGTCGTCGAGATCGCCGACGAAGAGGATGGTGGGGTCCACCGGGCCGACCTGGTAGCGGCGCTTGACCTCGGCCGGGTCGAGGCTCGAGGCGAACTCGTGCCGCGGGAAGACCTGGCGCGCGTAGACCAGGCGCTCGCCGCAGCCGGGCAGGAGCCGCTGGGCGGCCTCGGCGGTGTCCGGGTCGCGGATCAGGACGTGCTCGGCGGTGGTCAGCCCCTGCCGCTCGACCGCGTCGATCCTCGCGCTGAGGCCGTGCTCGACGTCCCGGCTGCGCTGGAGCTCCAGGCTCTCCAGGCTCAGCACCCGCGGGCAGCGGCCGTTGCCGAGGGAGAGCAGCGCCGGGATGGCGCGCCACTCGTAGCCGAGGATGGCGGCGTCGGCGAGGCCTGCGGCCTTCGTCGCGTCGCGGACCCGGCGGGAGAAGCTGCGGGACTGCTCGACCAGATCGCCCTCATCGCTCGCGCCCACCGGGTGCAGGTGGAGGCCCGGCTCGTTCGCGAGCTCGGGAGCGGACGGGCAGAAGAGGTGGACCTCTCGATCCCGGCGGGCCAGGGCGCGGGTCTCGCCCTGCAGGCGCTCCCAGAGCGGCCCGCCGGCCGGCTCGCCGCAGACGACGATGACCGGCGTCTTGCCGCGAGGGGCGCGGGCAGCCGTCGCCCGCGGGGTCGCGGCTGGCCTGGCTGGCTTGTTCGTGTTCACGTGCTTCATCTCTGACTCCTTCTTGCTCGGTACCGCTCTGCCTAGGCGACCAGCTCTGCGAAGGTGAAGGCGCAGAGGTCAGCGTAGGCGGCGGCCACGGCACGCCAGTCGAGCCTGCCCTCGGCAGGCTGGGCGCCGGCCTCACCCAGGCGCCTGGCCTGATCGTCGTCGCCCAGGAGCTGCTCGAGCGCCCAGACGAGCGACGGCGCCTCGCAGTAGGCGAGGAGGCCGGTCTCCGCGTGCCGAACCAGGTGGGCGGGGCCGGCGTGCGTGGTGATGACGGGGACGCCGGCGCGGCGCGCGAGGCCGACCAGCGACTCGTCGTGAATGATGCGCTGCCGCGCGGGCAGGACCAGCGCCTCGGAGGCGCGCAGCAGGCGGCTCAGCTTGCTGCTGTCGACGTGGCCGAGCCAGCGGATGGCGCGGCTGACGTTCAGGCGCCGCGCGAGGCTGACCAGCTCGTGAGCCAGGCCGCCGGCTCCCACCAGCGCGAGGCGCAGGCCTGGTTCCCTGGCGAGGAGGGCGGGCAGCGCCTCGAAGAGCAGGTCGATCCCTGCGGCTCGCTCGAGCGGTCCGACGAAGAGCGCCATGCGCTCGCCGGGCTCGAGCTCGAGCTCGCTCCTCACCTGGGCGAGATCGAGGGGCAGATCCCAGTCTCTGGACACGCGCCCGTCGAGCGGACAGCCGTGGACGCGGCTCGGGTCGACGCCGAGCCCGTCGATCAGCCGCGGGCGCAGCCAGCGCGGCGTCAGGATGCACGAGGCCGCCCTGGCGGCGGCTCGCTCGCGCTCCTCGATCTCCTGCGCGAGCGGGCCGGGTGCCTCGCTCCCCGACCAGCGCGTGCGCTCGATCGAGGTCAGCGACAGCACCGTCGGCCGCGTCCCCAGCCAGGGGACCGCGGCCGTCATCCACTCGTGGTGGTGGAGGAGGTCGCAGCGAGGCAGCTCGCGCAGCCGGGCCTCGGCGGCCCGGGCGAAGCTCTGCGCGCGCTCGAGCGGGGTCCCGCCCGGCTCAACGGCCAGCGGGTGATGGTGGACCCCTGCGAGGGAGCGGTCGCGGTCGAGCTCACCCCCGGCGGGGACGAGGAGGTGCACCTCCTGCCCCTGCGCCGCGAGGCCGCTCGCCAGCTCCGAGGCGAAGCGGGCGACCACCGTGTCCTGCCCGGTGGCGAGGGACTCGAAGCTCAGCAGGCCGATGCGGAGGCGCGGGCGCAGGCGCGGCCTCCTGCGCTCGCGGACGAAGGCCTCGCCCTCCCAGGGGCTGGAGACAGGGTGCAGCCGCAGCCGGTCATCGACGTGGAGGGCCGAGGGGTCGCAGCGGGTGGAGATGGCGTCGGGGGGGAACTGCACCACGGTCGAGCGGGCCGCCGGGATGAACTCGCCGTCCCGGAGGCGGAAGCCGACCTCGGCGAGCTGGCAGGTGCCCGCGTGGCCGAGGCGAAAGGTGCAGTGGCCGCTGGTGCTCGCGAGCGGGAGGTCCCGGAGCTGGTGCGCGTTGAGGCCGTCGAAGATGATGAAGGAGACGTCGTAGAGGCGCAGCACCATCACGCAGCCGTGCCACGCCTGGCCCTTGCGGCGCGCGGTCTCCTCGATCCAGGCCTCGTCGAGGTTCCAGGCGGCGAAGCCGCGGACCGGCGTGACCGAGGCGAGCGAGACGTAGCTCTCGTCCGGGCAGTAAGAGTCCTGGGCGCGGCGGGCCCCGAGCTCCCACGCGCAGCGTCGCAGATCTTCGACGTTCGGCGGCCTGTCCGTCGAGGCGTCTCGCCTCGTCTCCAGCGCCTCCGAGCTCGACCTGACAGGATCGATGAGCATCTCACCTCCCTGCCGTGCGCCACGGCACGGCTGCAGCTCTTGTTGCTCGCGGCGGCCTCGCCCGACAGCCCGACCTGGGCGGCGCCGCTGATCCCTAGGGGGACCTGAGCAGTAGTGATCGGTGTGTGCGTCGGTCGGGGGCTAGAACAGCCCGCGATAGACTTCCTCGGTCTGCTCCGCGATGGAGTCCCAGCTGAAGACGGCGTCGACGGCGGCCCGTCCGTTCCGTCCCATCCAGACGCGGTGCTCGTGGTCGGCGAGCAGGGTGCCGAGCCCCCAGGCCAGCGAGTCCGGGGTGGCGTCGACGTGCAGCCCGTTGACCTCGTGCCAGACGAACTCCGCGGGTCCGCCGCGCTTGCTGCTGACCACGGGCTTGCCGGCGGCCCACGCCTCGAGGACGACGATGCCGAAGGGCTCGTTGCGGCTGGGCACGGCCACCACGTCGGCGGCCTTGAACAGGTCCAGCAGCCCCTGGCCGCCCTGCTGCCCGAGGACGCGGATCGCGTGGGCGACGCCCAGGCGGTGGGCCAGCCCGCAGACCTCGCCGCGCAGGTGACCGTCGCCGACGAAGACGAACTTGGCGTTCGGGTAGTGCTGGAGGACCGGCGGGATCGCCTGGACCAGGAGGTCGGGCCCCTTCTGCACCACCATGCGGCCGACGTAGAGGACGGTGGGGTCGAGCGGGCCGATGGCGTAGTTGCGCTTGACCCCGCCGGGGTCGACCTCGTAGTCGAAGGCCCGCGCGTTGACGCCGTTATAGATCACGCTGACCTTGCTGTCCGGCAGCTGGTAGAGCCACTTCACCTCGTCCTTCAGCCGATTGGAGACGGTGATGACGCGGTCGGCGCAGTAGGTGCCGTGCCGCTCGTGGTCGTGGATGCGGGCCGCGACGCCGCCGTAGAACTTGTCGCCGTTGCGACCGTGCTCGGTGGAGTGCATGGTCAGCACGGCCCGGCGGCCGCGGCCCTGCTTGGCCCAGACCACCGCGTTCGAGGCAAGCCAGTCGTGCGCGTGCAGGACGTCGAAGGGGCCGACGAAGTTCTCGACGGCGTAGCACCCGTCGACGAAGGCGCGGCACATGTTGTTCACCTCGTCGACGAAGTTGCCGTCGAGAGGGAAGGGGCAGCGATGGTAGTGGACCCCGTGGATGTTGTCATACGCGGCCTGCCCGTCGCCCGGCCGGGTGAAGACGTGGACCTCGTGGCCGCGCCGCTCGAGGGCGGCGGCGAGCTCCGTCACGTGGACCCCGACTCCGCCGACGGCGATCGAGTGCAGCGTCTCCCACGAGAATAGACCTAGCCTCATCTGACAGCCTCCGTTTCCGCCCACCCAGCGCGGGCTCCGTGTGCTTCGAAAAATCCTGTGCTGCGGAAGAAGGAGAGGAAGAGGAAGAGGCTAAGAGAGAGCAGGATGGCCAGCGGTCCCCTCGGCAGCGCCCGTCTCTCCTTCGTTAGCATGGGAGGCCGGGGGGACAAGACCGGCCCCTGCAATTTTCTTCGAGGGACGCGCCCTCGCGCTGGCGGGGCGCGCTCGATCAGCTAGAGTTTCGGCAGGCATGAACTGGCGCGCGCTCAACCCCTCGGTCCCCCGCCCCTGGCTGATGGCCATCGCCGGGCTGCTCTGGTGCGGGGTCGGCGCCATGCTCTGGCTCCACGCGGCGCAGTGGCTGCGTGACCTCCGCGGCGAGATGGCGCTCCCCCTCGCGCTCGGGCTCGGCCTCGGCCTCGGCCTCGCCGCGCACCTCGCGCTCTTTCTCCGCCTCGCCCGCAAGAACCTCGCCCGGCTCCGCCGCTACCCGGCGCGCGCCTGCCTCTTCGCCTTCCAGGCCTGGCGCGGCTACCTGATGATCGCGCTGATGATCGGCCTCGGGATCGCGCTCCGCCACTCGCCCATCCCTCGCCACGTCCTCGCCGTCCTCTATGGGAGCATCGGGACCGCGCTGATCCTCTCGGGGAGCGTGGTCGGCAAGGCGGCCTTCGTCAGAGGCTGACGCGAGCACCGCTCCGCGCGGCGAAACCTTCGCTTGACGGAGCCGTGCCGCTACGAACGCCACCCGGGAGCGGCCTCGCTACCGCTGCCCCCGAGCTACCAACCGCGGCGGCCACAAGAGAGCGTGCTCCATCGGGCACGTCCGCGAGCACCTCGAGACCTGGCTCGCCGAGGGCCACGCCCGCAGCGCCTTGGGCGAGCGCTACCCCTGCTACGTCGAGAAGGAGCTGCGACCTCTTGCGCCATGGCGACCTCTCGCAGGGCTTCGCGCGCCTGCGATGTCGCGGGCCACGGAGGTGTCGATGCGAAGAGCCATGAGCTGGTGTTCGTCACGCTCCCGAGCTGCCCGCGCGGTCACCACAGAAAGGTGTGCGACCGCAGCCGTCCGCAGGGACCCCTA
>JAKLHH010000556.1 GCA_022710245.1 Myxococcota bacterium | reverse complement strand
CGGCCGCGCGGCGCACGAAGTTGCCCTCCACGAATTCGCCCTTCATCGCGGAGCGTCCGCAGGACGCGAGCAGGGCGAATTCGCCCGGCCTCGCGGCGGCCGCGCGGCGCACGAAGTTGCCCTCCACGAATTCGCCCTTCATCGCGGAGCGTCCGCAGGACGCGAGCAGGGCGAATTCGCCCGGCCTCGCGGCGCGCGCGGCCGAGCTGCAGAACCGGCTCGGCCGCCTGGCGCTCCGCTCGGGCAACCCACGCAAGGCGCTCGACCACCTGCGCGTCGCCCTGCGCGGGGCCGAGGACGCCGGTGACGCCGCGCTCGGGGCCCGGGTGCTCGGCAACCTGGGCAGCGCGCAGGCAGCGGCCGGCGATCCGGCGGCGGCCGAGACCCTGACCCGCGCGCTCGCGGCCACCCGCCGCTCCGGCGACCGCCTCGCCACCGCGAAGCTGCTCTACAACCTCGCGCGCGGGGCGCAGCGCGCCGCAGCCGGGCCCGGAGCCGAGGAGCGTCGCGCCGAGGCCGAGGCGCTGGCGCGCGAGTCCTTCCAGCTCGCGCTGGAGCTCGGCTGGCGGGAGGGCGAGGCGCTCGCCGCGGCGCTCCTCGACGAGGTCGCGGGCCGCAGGAGCAGGGGTCAGAGCAGGAAGTAGTGCGAGACGTTGAGCCCGGACTCCGCAGTGTTCACGGTGCCGGTGATGCGGCCGTGGCCGCGGTCCTGCGAGAGGTCGATCAGCGCCGGCTCGCCTCCCTCGATGATCTGCACCGTCGGACGGAGGAGCTGCCCTCTCCTCCGCGGGGCCTCCACGACCACCGCCCGCGCCCCTGACTCCAGGTCCACCACCGTCCCCACCGGGTAGAGCCCGACGGCGTTGACGAGGAGGCGGGTGAGCACCGGCTCACGCTCCTGCTCCTCGACGAGGAGCGCGCGCAGCGCCTCGTCGGGCCGCAGGCCCTCGAGGAGCTCCGCGTAGCGATCGGCGATGAAGACCACGCGGCCGAGGAGGTTCTCCGACGGCGCCGCCAGGTAGAGCCGCCGCTGGCGCACCGCGGCGCCCGCGGCCTCGTAGACTCCGACGACGCACTCGATCAGGCTGCGGTTGAGGCCGCCGCCGCTCCCCAGCCGGACGGCCGCCGCGAGCGGCTCCGCGGCTCCTCGCGCTGGCTCGTCCTCGGCGAGTGAGTCCCCCGCCGGGCTGCCGAGGTGGTGATAGAGCGCCACCAGGGCGACCTCGACGCGATTCCGGCGCGGCAGGCCGGTCCGCTGCAGCACCAGCGTGGACAGCACCGCCGCGCGGACGAGGTGAGCTCCGAGCATGCTCCCCTGCACCGGCAGCAGCAGGAGGCCGAGGAGGAGGTCCGGCTCTCGACGGGCGGCGTCCACCAGGTCATGGGCCACCCGTCGCACCAGGCTGGGGCTCCACCGCTGCCCGCGCGCGGCGATCGCCATCACGCGATCCATCACCGCGATCGAGGCCGCGAAGACCCGCAGCACCTGGACGCGCGGGTCGAGATCGACCGCGTCGTCCTCCACCGCCTGCTCGCTGACCGGGACCAGGCGGAACCCCGTCAGCCCGTCGAGCAGGGTCGAGGGCTCCTGCCCGACCAGCACGCGACGGAGCGCGGCCATGAAGGCCCCCAGGTCCGCGCGCGTGAGCGCGCAGTCGAACTCGAGCTCCTGCGCCTTGAGCCTCCGGTAGAGGCGGGCGAGGGAGCGGCCGTTGAGGTAGGTCGCGGGGTCCGGCTTGAGCAGGTGACGGTTGAGCAGGAGGTTGTCGTCGACGATGCCCAGCGACGCCGTCGCCTCCTGCAGCGCACCGAGCGCCGAGAGCGCCTCCAGGAAGCGCGTCGCGGGCACCTCAACCGCCCGGTTGTTGGCCTCGAAGAGCTGCGTGGTCTTGATCAGGACGAAGAGCCGATTGACCAGATCGACGCCGACGCGCCTGACCGCGTCGAGCTCCTCGGCACCCTGATCGTGGTCGATCGTCATCCGGTCTTCCTGACCGCCGTCCCGCGCGGCGCGGGTCGGCCGACCGCGCGCGACTCAGCGGTCGCGCCCGGCGCCATCGACGTCCTCGAGATACGCACGCAGCACCTCATCGACCTCCTCGCGCTTGCCGGGCGCTGTCCGGTCGGGGAGCTGCTCCGGCGGCGCGTTGGGGTCCGCAGGCCCAATGGGCTTCGCCCTCTCCTCGTCAGCTCGAGGCGCCAGCTCCGGCGCGGGCCCCGGCTCCCCGGGCGCCGTCGGAGGAGCTGCCTGCTGGAGCGGCGCCGCCAAGGTCGGGCGGTCGGTCGGAGCGGCCGCGACCAGCGGCTGCGCCGCACGCCCGAGCCTCGCCTCCTCCTCTGCCCCTGAGGTCGCCCTGACGATCTCGCGGATGCCGCCCGGACGTCGCCTGCGGCCGGCAGCGACCGTCCGGCGCGACGTGGTCGGCTCCGCCACGGGCGCCGCCGGCGCCTCGGTCTCCACGTACCCGCGCAGCGCCGTCATCACGTCGGTGGGGAGCCGCCGGGCTCGGCGCGCTCCCTGCACCTCGCCCGGCGTCGGGCCCTTGCCCTCGAGGTCCACGGGGACCGGCGGGCTCCCGCTCGAGACAGCGGGGACCGGCGGGCTTTCGGTCGAGGCAGCAGGGTCCACGCGCTCGAGCAGCGTCACGCCCGCGCCCTGCTCGTCGGCCAGCGCCGGGGTCTCGGCGACGGCCTCTGCCGCCTCGCCAGCCCGGCCCTCCTGCCCAACGTCCTCGCGCATCAGCTCCCAGGCGTCCGCGAGCTCGAGCGGTGGTCCGTCCTCGAGCTCGATCGCGATCGGCTCCGGGGCCGCCCGCTCGGCAGCGATGGCCGGCTCCGCTGCCGGCGGCTCCTGGGCCTCGCCAGCTGCCAGCGCGATGGGCAACCCTGCGGACGGCGTCGAAGGCGAGGCGGGCGATGTCGCCGTGGGCGCCGGCGCTGCGGGTGCGGGCGGCGTCACGGCCCGCACGCCGCTCCGGGTGGCGCGACGACGAGCGCTCTTGAGGAGCGCCAGCGCCTCCTTGCAGGCCGCGCGGACGGTTCGAGAGAGCAGGACGCGTCCGGCGCTCTCCTCGAGGAGAGCGGCCTCGCGGGCGTCCCCGCTCGCCGCCAGCCCGTAGGCCGCGGCGCAGCTGAGCTCGATCTGGGCCTGCCCCTTGAGGAGCTTGCCGCCCACCACCAGCTCGCGCATCACGCGCCGCTCGCTCTCCCCCCCGTGGGTGCCGAGCATCTCGCAGACACGCCGCTTCTCGACCGCCGGGGCCTCCAGCAGGCTGCCGCTCGCCAGGCGCTGCGCGAGCTTGCGGGGCAGCGCCGGGTCGCGATCGCGGACCAGGACGTGCTCGGCGGTGGCGCGCACTCTCCCGCTGGGGTCGTCGAGGAGCTCGAGGCGCAGCTCGCGCAGCGTGGGTGAGGTGACCCCCGCGGTGGCGCGCAGCACCTCGACGCGCAGGTTGGGGTCCGCGTGCCGGCCCATCGGCGCGAGTGCCGCCAGCGACCGCTCGTCCCCCGCGGCGGCGAGGACCTGGAAGGCGAGGCGGACCTCCTCGCGTCGCGGTGACTCGAGGAGCGGCGAGAGGAGCTCGGGCCGCCCTCGGCTCTGCGCGACGATGAGCTCGACGAGCGCCTGGTGTCCCTGCGCGGCCGGCGGGGCGGCCGCCGCGATCAGCTCGGCGGTACGCTCGGCCCGCACCAGCGCCAGCGCCTGCAGCAGGAGGGTGCCCGCCGCGGGCTCTCCGCCCGCGGCCGCGACGTGCCCCTGGACGAGGAGCTCGATCCCCGCGCGCTGCAGCAGCAGCCCGAGCACCTGCTCGGCGAGGGCCGCGCCCCCGGGCAGCTGCCCGAGGGCCGCGCTGTGGGTCGCGGCCACGGCGAGCTCATCGGCGGCGCCGCGCTGGGTGAGGCTCCGCTGCAGGTGGTCGAGGGTGGTGAGCAGCGCCTGGCCGGCGTCGGGGCGGCTCAGCCCGCGGTGGCAGATCTCGACGAACTTGCGCACCAGCTCCGGATCCTCGAGCTGACGACCGAGCTCCGCGGCCTCGACCGCGAAGGGCTCCACGCCGGCGTCCTCGGCGAGGGCGAGCGCGCCCTCGATCTGCTCCGGGGTGAGCCGGGCCAGCGCCTGCGTGCTCACCCGGAGCAAGCGCTGGCTCTTGCGCGGCGTGTACCCCGCGGGCAGCCGCGGGTCCGCCGCCGCCGTGACGATCTGCTCCATCAGCTGGCGCGCGCGGTCCTGATCCTCGCCGTCGAAGGGGCTCTCCGCGAGCAGCTCCACGACGACGTAGCGCACGTGGTCGAGGTCGGCGTCCCCGAGCAGGGTGATGGTGTTGGCGTCGAAGTAGGCGGGATCATCGAGCGGCACCCAGAGCACTGCCGCGAAGCGCTCGACCTCGTCGGCCCCGATCCCGGGCAGCAGGCAGAGGCGCCGCACACCGTCGCGGTGCAGGCGGAAGACGAACCCCAGCGACTCCGGCGGCTCGCGGTAGATCTCGTGCTTGCCGAGGCTCAGGCTCTTGCCGCGCACCTCGAGCCAGCCCTCGCCGGCCGCCGCCGCCGCGCGCACCTTGTCGGCGAGGTCGCCGCGAAAACGCCGCGCGACCTCGTGATCGCGGGGATACATGGAGAAGATCTGCAGCGCCTTCTCCATGTACTGGACGGCGTCTTTGAGGAGCGCGGCATGCTCCGCCAGCGCCGCGTCAGCCTTGGAGGTCGGGGGTGCGCCCATCGTCGTCTCTGAGGGGCGATAGTAGCACAGCACTCGCGGGGCGGGCCGCGGCCACGTGCGGCGCGGGCGCAGCGTCGGGCGATGCGCTGGAGCGACGCGAGGGTCGACTCGACACCATCTACCCGGCAGGTGTCAAGCGACACCGATCGCACGGACTCGAAGGCAACGACCGATCGTCGAGGTTGGCAGGAGCAAGGAGAGCCATTGCTCAGACGACCTGCGCGGATCGGCGGCGCTCCCGCGGCCTCCCCTCAGGCCGGCCTGATCAGGAACAGCGCCTGCCCGAAGCTCACCTCGGCCGAGTCCTCGACGAGGATCCGCTCCACCGTGCCGCGCTCCGGGAGCCCGGGGCTGCCGTAGGCGATCTGGTTGAAGGACTTCATCACCTCGACGAGGCCGAGCACGGTCCCCTGCGCCACCGCGGCCCCGAGCTCCACGTAGGGCGGGCTCTCCGGCGACGCGCGCCGGTAGAAGATGCCGTCCGAGGGCGCCGGCACCGCGATCAGCTCGCCGTCCGCACCCGCCGCCACCGCGCTCCGCCGCTGCTCGACCGCCGCGCTCTCCGCGCCGGCGCGCAGCCTGAGCAGCGGCTGGCCGAACTCGACCGGCACGCTGCGCCCGGCGACGAGCCGCTCGCCGACGCGCCCCTGCACCCCGCGCGGCAGCAGCACGCGGTGGCGCCGCCCCAGCACGCGCAGGGTGAAGGCGCCCTGCAGCGCGTTCAGGTAGAGGCCCTCCTCCGGCACCGAGTCGATCACGCCCACCGCCGGCGCGCGGACCAGGAACTCCGGCGCCTCCGGCGAGCCCAGCGCGTCCACGCGCGCGATCAGGGTCTGCTCCGGCATCACAGCCTCCCGTGCCCGGGGTCGGTGAGGACCTCGAGGTCGTGCAGCGACCAGATGCGTGGGTTCTTCACCCGCCGGTAGCCGGTGCTCTGATAGCAGATCTCCACCAGCGCCTCGAGGTAGGCGCGCAGCTCCCCGAGCTCGACGATCTCGTCGGTGCTCATCAGCGCC
>JAKLHH010000555.1 GCA_022710245.1 Myxococcota bacterium | reverse complement strand
GCAGAGGCTGCGCCCGGCGTAGCAAGGACCCACGCCCGACGCGGCGATCGCCTGCGAGAAGCGGCCGAGGTAGCCGCGCATGGCGACGAACTCCGGGTAGCGGCGCTTGAGCGCGAGGAGCCGCCCGCTCACCTCGGGCCCCACGCGGCGCGGCGGGATGCGGCCGCGTCCGTCGCTGTAGAGGGTGACGAGGTAGGTGACCCCGAGCTCGCGGCAGCGGCGCAGGAGCGGCTCCACCTCGTCCAGGTTGTCGTCCATGATCACCGAGATCATGTGCACGCGCTGGTCGGGCCGGACCCGGCTCCGCTGCAGCACGCGGAGCGCCTCCAGCGCTCGCGCGTGCGCGCCCGCCACCCCGCGCTGCTCGTCGTGGCGGGCGGCGTCCGCGTAGTCCACCGAGACGCTGACCTCGTAGATCCCCGCCTCGAAGAGGGCGCGCGCCCGCGCAGGCGTGACGTACCAGCCGTTGCAGATCATCACCGGGAAGTGGTGGCGGGCCAGCGCGCGGACGACCCGTGGCAGCTCCGGGTGCAGCAGCGGCTCGCCGCCGCCGATGGAGACGATCTGCGGCCCCAGGCGGGCGAGGCGCTCGGAGACCAGCTCGACCTGCGCGGCCTCGAGGCGCGGCTCCTCGCGGTAGGCCGGCCGCCAGAACTCGCAGATCCGGCAGCGCAGGTTGCACTCGTAGAGGAGCTGCAGGTTGACGTGGACCAGCCGCCCGCGCAGGAACCGCCAGGCGAAGGCCGCCTTCTTGCGTGCGTCGTGGAGCGCTCCCAGCATCTGCCCGGATGGTGCCTCAGGGGCCGGCGCCGAGGCAACCGTGAGGGCGCGTGACCGCAGGTCGAAGGTGCCGAAGGGGTCTGCGCGCCTGCGCTGGCGCCGGTGCGGGACAGAAGGTAGGTTCTACCCATGGTGGACGCGGAGCTGCCAGAGGCACAGGCGCGTGAGAACGGCGACGACGCTGCGCTTCGCCGGGAGCTCCGATCTCTGGAAGAGAGCTACTGGGGGCAACCCCCCGTGGTCCAGCAGCAGGACCTGGTCGAGATCAACCAGCTTCGAGCCCGGCTCGGCATGCCCCTCGTCAACGAGCGGCTGGTCGAGATCAGGGCGGTCGCCGCGGACGTCTCGGCCCCAGCGCCCGCAGCGGAGGTCGCGACGCAGGGGCTCGCACCCGAGCCCACCGGCACCCTCGCGCACCAGGAGGCTCGTGCGCTGTACCAGCGGTACCTGGAGAAGGTGAACGAGCTGGATCGACATCGGCGGTATGCCCGCCGCGTCGCCGAGGCCACCGCAGGCGAGGGGATGACGCCGGTCTTGCCGCTGGCCACGATGGGCACCGGTGGTGGCCCGCTCCTGTGCGACCACTGCCAGAAGCCGCTTCGCCTGGAAGGCGGTCGCTTCCACGGCAAGGCCGCCCAGGTCGCCTGGGGCGAGCACCCGGCTCCCTCGAGCGACTGGGTGTCCTGGATCCTGGGCGGACTGGTGGTCGAGATCCAGGCCAACCAGACGCTCCGCATCTACCATGGCTATCCCGGCCGGAGGAGCGCGTGCTGCGAACAGGCCTTTGCCGCGAATGAGCAGGCCCGAAGGGAGCACGACTCCGCCCCCTGGTTCGCTAGCGAGGGCATCGTCTCCGACCTGGTGCGGGAGGAGCTGTTGCCAGGGGCCGCCCCTGCCGATCAGCAGACGCTGACGCATCAGATCCTCGATCTGCTGTTTGGCTACGATCCGGGGCTTGGCGTCAATCGACCCGGAGAGTAGCGGCTCGGCTCGGCGTCACGCTGCTCGTCCGGGGCGCAGCCAGCCCGGCCGCGACGTGTGCTACCCTGCGCGCGATGCCGCCCGAGGCCTTCAAGCTCCTCTACCACCGCTGGGTGCAGGCGCCGCGACACTGGAACCCGCTGGTGGGGATCTACTACCTGACCTACGCCTGCGAGCTCCGCTGCGCCTACTGCAGCGACGGCGCCGGGCGGCCCTACCACACGCTCCCGCCCGCGACGCTCTCCGCCCCCGAGGTGCTGCGGCTCCTCGGCGTGATGCGGCGCCACACGGCGCACCTCGCGCTCACTGGCGGCGAGCCGCTCGAGCACCCGGACCTCGAGGCGGTGCTGCGCGGCGCGGGCGCGCTCGGCTTTCGCTCGCTCATCCTCACCAGCAACGGCGTCCGGCTCGGCGAGCACCTCCCGGCCATCGCGGAGGTGGTCAGCTCGCTGGTCGTCAGCCTCGACACCCTCGACGCGGCGCGAGCCGACGACTGCTACGGCGTCGGCCCCGGGACGCACGCGCGGGTCCTCGAGGGGCTCGAGCGCGCGGCGCGCTGGCCGCGGCGGCGCTTCGAGATCGTCGTCTCGGCCGTCCTCACGCCGGAGGGCCTCGCCGACCTCTACCCGCTCTACGCCTGGGTCAAGGAGCGGGGCTTCCGCCTGGCGGCCTGCCCGCAGCTCGTCGGGGTCAAGGCGCACCCGGCGCTCGCCGGGGTCAAGGCGCACCCGGCGCTCGCCGGGGTCAAGGCGCACCCGGCGCTCGCCGGGAGCGGCGCCGCCCAGGTGGGGCGCCCGGGCGAGGCTGCCGCGACCATCCATCGCGAGTACCGCCGCTGCTTCGAGTTCCTGCTCGAGGAGAAGCGCCGCGGCGGCCCGGTCTACGGCAGCGTCCCCTACCTGGAGACGATGCGCGACCTCAGCAAGTTCGACTGCCGCCCCTTCACCATGCTGGTGGTCTCGCCGACGGGGGAGGTCTTCTACCCCTGCCTCGAGCTCGGCCACCACGCGGGTAACCTCCTCGAGGAGGAGGACCTCGATCGCCTGCTCGCCGAGGGGCAGCGACGCTTCGGTCCCCAGCCCGCCTGCGACACGCGCTGCCACTCGGCCTGCGCGCTCGGCTTCGCCCAGGTGATCGAGCACCCGCTGGCGCTCGCCAGCGAGCTCGTCCTCGAGGTGCGCTCCCGCGCGGCGCGACTCCTCGGCCGGTCCTGAGCTCGACGCCCGCGGAGAGCTCGGGGCAGCCGCAGGGAGCGCAGGGCGACGTGGCCCGCCGGCCGGCGGGTCCGCTCACCGGCGGATCCGTCAGCAGGATCTGGACCCCCGCGCGCGACAGCGCGAAAATCGAGGGGCAACGGTCAGAACACCGCGAGTGAGGGAGACGTGCAGCGCTTCGGTCTGATCGGTGACGTGCACGCGGAGGACGAGCTCCTCGCGGTCACGCTGGTGAGCCTGGCAGCCGCCGGGCTCGACGCCATCCTCTGCACCGGCGACCTCGCGGACGGGCCGGGCAGCGTCGACCGCTGCCGCGAGCTCCTCGAGGCCCACGGCGTGCAGGTGGTGAGCGGCAACCACGACCGCTGGCTGCGCCAGGGGCGCATGCGCGACCTCCCCGACGCCACCGACCCGGCGCAGCTCTCCCCTGCCACGCTGGCGTACCTGGCGGCGCTGCCGTCGACGCGCGACCTGGAGACCTCGCGCGGGCTGCTCCACCTCTGTCACGGCGTGGGCAGCAACGACATGGGCCGCCTGCTCCCCGACGACGAGGGCTACGGGCTGGAGACGAACAGCGACCTGCAGCGGTTGATCCACGAGGACCACTACGCGACCCTCGTCGCCGGCCACACCCACCGCCGGATGGTGCGCCGCTTCCACTCCCTCCTCGCGCTGAACCCGGGGACCCTCCACCGCGCCGAGGAGCCGGGCTTCCTCATCGTCGATCTGGAGGCGGGGATGGTGCTGCCCCACCAGCTCTCCCCCGACGGCGCCGTGACCCGCGGCGAGGCGATCACCCTCCCCTGAGGGGTCTCTGGGGTCAGAGCAGCGCGGTCACCCTCGCGAGCAGCGCGGCGAGCGGCCCGGCGTACGAGGCGCCGCAGATGTCGCCGGCGAGCCCCGAGGCGCCGAGCCCCTCGCGGAACGCCCGCAGCCGCACCGCGGGCGTGGCGCTGAGCCCGCCCGACTGACAGCTCGCCTTCAGCTTGAAGAGCGCGTTGCCCCAGCCGTCGCTCGTCGCGCTCACCTGGAACGGCTCCTGCGTCGGTCCGGCGAGGACCAGCGCGGCCGCCCGCCCGCCCTTGAGGGTCTCGAGGAGCTCCACGTAGCGGCTCGCGACTGGCTGCAGGAGGTCGCCGCCCGGCGCGCAGCTGCTCAGGCTGGCGGCGGCGAAGGGCGGCGTCTGCCCGTTGCAGCGCACGCCTTGCTGGAAGCAGCGGTAGTCGGCGTAGGGGCCGAGGTTCGGGGCGTTCCAGTCGAAGAGCACCGGGCTCTTCGCGCTGCAGTCATCCTCGCTGGTGAGGATGATGACCGCGAGCGCGGCGCCCTGGCGGAGGAAGCCGTTCGCGCCGGAGAGCGCGACCCGCATCGCCTCCAGCGGCTGCTCGAAGCCGCAGCCCTGCTCGCCCTGCTTGGCCAGGCAGCCCGCGGCCTGACCGGCCGCGCCCGTGTAGTTGGTCGCCCCGCCCAGGTGCTCGAGGAAGGAGTCGCCCGGCGAGATCATCGAGCAGCTCGACGGCACCCGCAGCCGCCCCTGGTCTCCCGTCGTGGAGCAGTTGCCCGTCGCGTAGGGGCCGGCGCCGAGGTCACTGGTGACCGCGCCCACGCGCAGGCTGGCGCCGCCAGGGAGCTGCTCGAGGGCGGCGATGAAGGCCGGCAGGCCGGCCGCCAGCCGGGCCTGCGCCGTGCTCATCCCCTGGCTGTTGTCGACGACGAGGAGCACGTCGACCTCGGACTGCTTCGGCGCCACGGGCCCGAGCTCGGGCCTCGCCGCGGGGGGCTCCCGGGCCTCGCCCGCCGCGGCGTCCTCGGAGGGCTCGGCCGGCAGCGGCGTCAGCGCGCCCCCGTCGGCGCCCAGGCGGGGGTCGAACTCCGGGTTCGCTACGGTGCAGCCGGCGACGGCGAGGACGGCGAGGCCGAGGCCGAGGCCACACGCGAGAGGACGCATCGTCACGCTCCTGAGGCTCTCCCCCCGCGCTGGTTTTGCAAGAGGAGGGCCACGGAGTTTCTCCGTGCTTCCACCGGGCTCCGCGTCAGTCTGGGGGCGAGGACCCACAAGGGTCGGGGGCTCCGCTCCCGGCGAAGACCCACGAGGGTCGGGGGCTCGTCACCCGGCAGGGACCTGCAGATCCCGGTTGCGGCCGCTGCCGCCAGCGAGTATTGAGGAGCGGCGCCAGGCAGCCGGCCCGTCGTGCGACGCGGCCGCGGCCCGCAGGCCGGAGGAGTCATGGACCCGCTGAAGCCCTACCAGCGCAAGCACCTGCGCGAGCTCGCCCACCCCCTGCAGCCCGTCGTCCTGGTCGGGCGCGAGGGCCTCAGCGCCTCGCTCCTCGGGGCCGTCGAGCAGGCGCTCCTCGACCACGAGCTGATCAAGGTCCGCCTGCGCGAGCCCGAGGACAAGAAGGCGCTCGCCGCCGAGCTCGCCGAGCGCGCCGGCGCGCACCTCGTGGGCCTGGTCGGCCACACCGTGATCCTCTACCGGCCCCACCCCGAGGAGCCCCGCCTCAAGGTCCCGCACTAGCCCCAAAACAAGCGCATCTCGCCTACTGCAGCGGGCGATGCCGTCGGCGATGCGGCGTCGCGCCTCCTCGGCGTACCGCAGAGTACGCCTTCGTCGGCGCTCCTTGCCTCCCCTCGGTCTCCCCCGCCTCGCTACGGCTCATGCGCTTGTTTTGAGGCTAGCACCGGCCACCCACCGCCGCGCGACCACCGCCGTCCGCCTGGCCACCGCCCGACGACCACCGCCCGACGACCACCGCCCGACGACCACCG
>JAKLHH010000554.1 GCA_022710245.1 Myxococcota bacterium | reverse complement strand
ACGAGCCGCTCCTCGGCGGTCTGCATGCCCGGCGTCAGGTCGAGCGACCCGTTTCGGTTGGTGTCGAAGGGGACGTGATCTGGACCCCCGTGGTCCGAGGAGTGGAGCGCGAGGAGCTTGTGGCAGCCGGCTCCGACGAGCGTGGCGACCGCGACCAGCACACCGCAGCACGAACGCGCGCCCATGCCGATCAGTGTACACCCTCGCTGCTCGACTCGAGCAGTCTGGCGCCGCTGCTCGACGCGAAGCAACCCTGACGAGAGCGTCCACGTCGCGAGGAAGCCGCGTCCGGATCTCGGTCCGGCACGTCCGGCGCACCGCACGCTCCCGCCCGCGCCGTGGCGCGAAGCCCGCGACACCGCTGAGCGCCAGGTCAGGCACGCGAGGTGCAGCTCCGGTCCGTGCGATGCGAACGGAGCGGCCGATGACCTCACCCGAGAAGCCCACGTGTCTGATCGAGCTGCAAGGAGAGTCCGAGGAGCGGAGCCGCCCGGCGCGCGATCCGACGAGGAGTGACGGACGCGACCCGGCGAGGAGCGATGGGGCGGGCCCGTCTTCAGCCTCGGCGCCAGCGTCCACGTCGGGGCCGGTGTCGGGCCCACCGCCGGGCCCACCGCCGATGATCCGCCTCGAGTTCGATCGCGGCACGATCCTCCTCCGCGGCCTCGAGCGCGAGCGGGCCGCGGCGAGCGGCGTCACCGAGGTGCCCGAGCTCCGCTGGGACCCGCGCGTCGCCGCGTTCCGCGCGCCGGCCTGCCGCCACGCGCAGCTCGTCGCGGCGCTCGCCGCGCTCCGCGTCCCCTGCATCGACGCGGTGCCACGCGCGTCGCCGCGCGTCGCCTCCCGCCTGCCCGCGCTCCGTGCCTACCAGGCCGACGCGCTCGCGGCCTGGCGCGTCGCCGGTCACCGCGGCGTGGTGGTGCTGCCGACCGGCGCGGGCAAGACCCACGTCGGGCTCGCGGCGATGGCCGCCCTCGGCGTGCCCACCTTGATCCTCGTGCCGACCCGCGTGCTCCTCGCGCAGTGGCAGGCGCGGCTGCGCGAGGTCTACGACGGGCCGATCGGCGTCCTCGGCGACGGGGAGCGCCGCGTCGAGCCGGTCACCGTCGCGACCTTCGAGAGCGCGTTCCGGCAGCTCGACAGCTTCGGCGATCGCTTCGGGCTGCTGATCGTCGACGAGGTCCACCACTTCGGTAGCGGCGTCCGGGCCGAGGCCCTGGAGATGAGCACCGCCCCGGCGCGGCTCGGCCTCACCGCCACGCTGCCCAACCAGGGGTTGCCCTTCTCCTCCGGGCGCGACGCGACGATGGCGCAGCTCCAGCGGCTCGTCGGGCCAGTCGTCTGCCACTACAGCATCGCGCAGCTCTCCGGCGGCTACCTCGCGCCCTTCGACTGCCTGCGGCTCGCGGTCTGCCTCGGCGCCGAGGAGCGCGACGCCTACCGCCACGCCCACGCTCTCTTCCAGGAGGCCTACGCGCGCTTCCGGCGCGGGGGGCAGGGCGTCACCTGGAGCGAGTTCGTGCGGGCGGCCTCCGCGTCGAGCGAGGGGCGCCGCGCGCTCGCCGCCTTCCACGAGGCGCGGCGGGTGGTCGCGATGGCGAAGGGAAAGCTCGAGCTCGCCGAGGAGCTCCTCGGCCATCATCGCGACGAGCGCGTGCTCATCTTCACCGCCGAGAACACCGCGGCCTACGCGCTCTCGCGGCGGCTCCTCATCCCCGCCATCACCTGCGACATCGGGCGCGCCGAGCGCGAGGCGATCCTGGCCCGGCTGCGCGAGGGCACGCTGCGGGCGGTGGTCTCGGCGCGGGTGCTCAACGAGGGGGTCGATCTGCCCGAGGCGCGAATCGGGATCATCCTCGGCGGGCACCTCGGTACGCGCGAGCACGTGCAGCGAGTCGGGCGCCTGCTGCGCGCGGCGCCGGGCAAGCGCGCGGTGGTCTACGACGTCGTCGTCAGCGGCACCTTCGAGGTGGAGCATGCCAGGCGCAGGCAGAGATCCCTGGCTGCCTGAGGCGCGGCGCCCGCGGCCTCGCTCCGCGGCAGGCCCGGTGGGGAGCGGCGTCCGCTTCCTTGCCTGGCTCGCCGCCGCGGCGGAGGTCGCGGGCGCCGCCTGGCTGGCGCTGCTCGATGGGTTTGGCGCGTCGCCGCGCCGGGAGCGGTCGCGATGACGCTGCCACCCACGACGCCGTGGCTGGTCCACGGCGAAGCCGACGACAACCCACCCCCTCGGCAGGCCGGTGAGCCAGCCGCGCGCGCAGGAGGCCACGTCATGACGCTGCTCTCCGAGGCGCTCCTCGATCTGGAGCTGCGGCCGCGCGCGCAGGAGCCCACGTCATGACGCTGCTCTCCGAGGCGCTCCTCGATCTGGAGCTGCAGCCGGCTGGCTGGGTGGTGCCGCGCTACCTGACCACCCGCGACCACCTCTGGGTCGAGCACGCGCTCGACGAGGTGCGCGCCAGCGTGGGTGCGCCCGCGGACGAGGTGCGGGGCCGCCTCGCCAGGCCGCCGCACCTCGGCGAGCGGCTGGTGGCGTGGCGGGCGCTGGGGCGGCTGCTCCTCGGCCTGCACGGCTTCGAGGTGCACGCCTGCCGCGACCCGCGTGAGCTCCGCCGGGCGCTCTTCCTGCGCGCCGCGGAGCCAGCCCCGCGACCTCGCGAGGAGCTGATCGTCGAGGTCGCGCGCGAGCTGGGCGTCGAGGCGGGCGCGCTGGTCCGCGACCTCTACGCCGACCTCCCCGAGGAGCGGCGGCTCCGCGAGGCCTCCGAGCGGCTCTCCGCGCCGGCGCTGATCGAGCGCTACAACCTCTGCCTCGCGCAGGGGCTGCTGCGGCGGAGCGAGGTGGTGCGGGTGCGCGTGCAGGGGAGCGCGCGCGCCGTGGTCCGCTACGCGCGCCTCCACGGGCTCCTCTGCCTGGTGACCCGCGACCCGCTCGGCGCGGGCGTGGTCCTCCACCTCTCGGGGCCGCTCTCGCTCTTTCACCACACGACCAAGTACGGACAGGCGATGGCCACCTGGCTCCCCGCGCTCGTGCGCGCGCCGGGCTGGGAGCTCGAGGCGAGCTGTCGGCTCCGCGGCGAGCGGCGGCAGTGGCGCGCGAGCTGCCGCGATCCGATCGGCACGACGCACCTGCCGGTGCGCCGCTTCGACAGCGCCCTCGAGGAGCGCTTCTGCCGCGACCTCCGTCGGGCAGCGCCGCGCTGGCAGGTGCTGCGCGAGGCGGACCCGGTGCAGGTCGGCGCGCAGATCCTCTGCCCCGACTTCACGCTCGTCGACGAGGAGCGCGGGCTGCGCGTGCCCGTGGAGCTGGTCGGCTTCTGGACGCCGGCCTACCTCGCGGCCAAGCTCGCGCTGCTTCGACGGCCCGAGGCCCGGGGCTGGCTGATCTGCCTCGACGAGGAGCGCGCGGTCGGCGAGCAGGGCAGCGAGCTGCCTGGCGACGCGCCGGTCTTCCGCTTCCGGAGGCGAGTCGAGATCACCTCGTTCCTCAGCTTCCTCGAGGCGCACCTCGCGAGGAGGGGAGGGCCGCCGTCGACGATCGGGGCCGCGCCCGAGGAGGGGAGGTGAGGCGGCGTGAAGACCGCGAGGCGGTGCGAGCAGGAGCGCGAGCAGCTACTCGGTCGCGGCCTTGAAGAGCACGGGGACCTCGACCTCCGCGGCGCCGCCCTCGGGCGCCGGGAAGCGCCAGTGCTTCGCGTAGCTCTGGATGCAGGCGGTGACCTTCTCCTCGCCGAGGCCGTCGACGTCGAAGTCCACCGAGCTCACCGAGCCGAGCGGGCTCACGGTGAGCCGCACGACCATCTTGCCGCCGAGGCGCGGGTCACGCTTGAGCCCGCGCTGGTAGCAGAGCGTCACGGCGGGCATGCCGCGGCGGACGATCTCGGCCACGTCGGCGGGCTTGAGGCCGCCGCCGACCTTCGGCGGGCTCGTGCGGACGGAGGCCTTCGGCAGCTTCTCCTCGACGACGCGGCCGGTCTTGACCTCGCGCGGGCCGTCCACGCGGTCGGCCAGATCGTCGATAGTGACCGCCCTCACGGGGCCGCTCCCGCCGCGCGCGCGGAGCCCGGAGCGCCGCTGCTGCGTGGTGAGCGGACCGGTCAGGCTGCGGTCGACCTCGGCGCCGGGCGAGCCGGAGCGGAGGAGGTCACGAACGGCCCCGGAGCCCTGGCCCTTGTTACCGAGGAGCGCGACCACGCCGTACCTCGACACACGGGAGACCAGCGCGGCGCGCTCTGCTGCGGCCTTCGCCGCGCGGCAGGCGGCGTCGCAGGGCGCAGGGGCGGGCGTCCTCGCGCTCGAGGCCCGCCGCTTCGTCGGCGTCGCAGGGGCCGCCGGGGTCCGCTTCTCGATCTTCGTGGTCGCGGGCTGGCCGAGGGCGGCGAGCGCCCCGAGATCGAGCGGCTGCTTCGGGATGGGCAGGAAGTCCGAGAGCTCGGGCGCGATCGCCGGGTCGGCGTGGCGGGGCTGCTCGACGGTGCGCAGGTAGACAAGGAAGCCCGCGTGCAGGACAGCCAGCGCGAGGAGGCTGGAGAGGAGCGTCCAGTCGAGCCGCGAGATGAGGCCGCCCCGCACCGAGGGCGGGAGCCGCGGCCTGGGCTGCGCGTGAGGCGCCTTCACCAGCTGGAAGAGGAGCGTCACCTCGCCGAGCTGCAGCTTGCCGCGGGCCTGCGCGTCGAGGGGCAGGCGCAGGTCCGTGCCGGCCTCGGCGTGCAGGTCCTCGAGGGCGAGGAGGCGGCCGCCGAGCGCAACGCGGCCGCCGAGCGCGGCGCTGGCGACCAGCTCGTGGCGGCCCCGGCGGTGCTCGAAGAGGGTCAGCCGGCGGGGCAGGCCCGCTGCGGCGGGGATGGCGAGGGTGCAGCTGGGGTGCGTGCCGATCGTGACGCGAGCGCGCGGGGAGAGGAGCCGCTCCTCGATCAGATGGCCCGAGCAGACGAGGCCGAGGCGGAGGTGGCGCGGACCGGTGTCGTTGTGGGGATGATCCGTGTCGGCGTCCGAGCTCGTGTCCGTGTCGTCGAGGTCGCTCTCGAGCTCGCTGTCGGTGATGCGCATCGTGGCACCTCACTCATGCTGCGTGGTGGATAGATCTTGGACGCCGCGGAGGCGAAGGAGTTCTGGACGCCGCTCGGCCCACGCGACCTCGGGACCTCAAAGGGGAGGACGCCGGGCGAGGACGAGGGCCCGGGGCGGATTCGTCGAGCGCTGCGCGCCGGGGCGAGGCAGACGCTCCTGGCGCTCGACGAGGGTCCCGAGGTCACGTGGGCCGAGCGGCGTCCTTGGCTCTGGGCGAGGAGAAGAGCTCTGAGCGGAGAGGAAGAACGGAGGAGAAGAGCTCTGAGCGGAGAGAGGAAGGGAAGGGCTACTCGGAGGCCTGGAACACGAACGGGACCGCGACCTCGGCGGTGCCACCCTCGGGGGGCGGGAAGCGCCAGCGCTGGGCGTAGCCCTGGATGCAGGAGGTGACCTGCTGGTCGCCGATCGAGTCGGAGTCGATGGCGACGCGGGTGACCGCGCCCATCGTGTTGATCGAGAGCCGCACCACCACCTTGCCGGAGAGCTTCGGGTTCCGCTTCAGGGCGCGCTGGTAGCAGGCGGTGATGGCGCCCATGCCGAGGCGGATGGTGCGGGCCACCGCGTCGGTGTTCATGGTGCCGTCGATCTCGGCGCGGTTCGGCTTCACGATCGCCTTGGGCACCTTCTCCTGCACGGCGCCGCCCGTGCCGACCGTGCCGGGGCCGCCGACGCGGCCGCCGAGGTCGCCGATGCCGAC
>JAKLHH010000553.1 GCA_022710245.1 Myxococcota bacterium | reverse complement strand
AAGCCGAAGGGCTCGCTCCTCTGGCTCACCATCTCGGGGACGATCGGCCGCAAGGCGAAGCCCTGGACCACCAGGCGCGCGGTGCCCGAGCCGTCGCTCAACGCGGGCTGGGCGCTCCGGCGCGCGCTCCTCGAGGCGGGCGTGAAGGTCAGCGGGATGGTGCGGCGGGGCAAACGCCCGGCCGGCGCGAAGGTCGGGGCCAGGCGCGAGCACTCGCTCGGCGAGGTGCTGGCCGCGACCAACCAGCACAGCGATAACCTCGCGGCCGAGACGCTGGTGCGGGTGATGAGCTTCCTCCCCGGCCCCGAGGACGAGCCGGCGCCCGCCAGGGCGAGCGCCGCCGGCAGCTGGCAGCGCGGCCTGAAGCAGCTCCGCCGCGCGCTGACCGGGATGGGCCTCGCCAGCTTCGAGCTGCAGAACGGGTCGGGTCTGCACCGGCGCTCGTGGGTGACAGCGCGCCTGATGGTGCGGCTGCTGGAGACGGTCTGGCACCAGCCCTCGCTGCGGCGGCTCCTGCTCCCGACGCTGGCCACCGCGGGGAAGACGGGCACGCTGGCGCCGCGGCTCCGGGGCACCAGCGCCGAGGGGCACCTCTTCGCCAAGACCGGGACCCTCGGCGGAGCGCTGGCGCTCTCCGGGTACGTGGATCCCGACGGTGAGCAGCCGCTCGCCTTCTCCATCCTGGTCAACGGGCGAAGCGACCGCGTGGTCCGCGATCGCATCGACCGGCTGGCCGAGCTGCTCGCCCGCTACGGCCGCGGCCTCCCGCTCGAGGAGCCCGCGTCGAAGCCGGCGGCGCCGGCCGAGGAGGAGGGGGAGAGCGACACCGGTGGCGATGCGACGCCCGCGCCTGTGCCTGCGCCTGCGCCTCGTCCCGAGACGCCCAGCTCGACGCCCGACGACCCGCCGACCGCCGCCAGCGACGGGGGCGGGGGCGGGGGCGGGGGCGGGGGGCAGCCCTCGTCGCCGCGCTGACCATGGCCACGCGCCGCCGCCGCCTGCGCCGGATCGCGCTCCTCGCGGCGCTGCTCCTGATCGCGCTCGGCGGCCTCGCCTACGGACTGGTGCTCTGGCTCCTCCCCTCGGCGATCGCCTACGCCCCGAACGCGAAGCGCGCGACGGAGGAGCTGGTCGAGCCGCCTGCCGAGGCGCTGCGCGGGCTCCAGGTCGCGCGGGCCCTCCGCGTCCCGGTCGGGCCTCCCGCGGCCGAGCTCTCGGTCTGGATCCTCGACCCGAGGACCAGCGCTCCGCGCGCCACGGTCCTCGTGCTGCACGGGATCCACGACAGCAAGCGCTCCATGCTCGGCCTCGGCCGCGCCCTCGCTGCCGCGGGCTACCGGGCGATCCTCGTCGACCACCGGGGGCAGGGGAGCTCGAGCGGGCGCTGGCTCACCTACGGCGTCGTCGAGGCGGTGGACTGCTCGCAGCTGCTCGACGCGCTGGCGAGGCAGGGCCTCCTCGCGAGGCCGCTCGGCGTGGTGGGCTTCTCCTACGGCGGCGCCGTCGGCCTCCAGCTCGCCGGGCGCGACCCTCGCGTCGTCGCGGTGGTGAGCGTCTCGGCCTTCGCCGCCCTCGACGAGAGTCTGATCGCCCGCTACGCCCGCCGCTTCGCGCCGGGGCCCGGGCACCTCCTCACGCAGGGCCAGCTCGCGGGCGGGATCGCGCGCGCCAGCCAGCTGACCGGCGTCGATCTGCGGCAGGCCAGCGCGGAGCGAGCCGTCGCCAGGACCCGCGCGCCCGTCCTCCTCGTGCACGGCGACGCCGATCGTAACGTCCCCGTCGAGCACGCCCGCAGGCTCCACGCCGCGGCCGGGCCGCAGCGCTCGCGGCTCGTCATCCTCCCGGGCAAGGATCACCTGGGCGCGCTGGCCGACGCGAGCGGGCAGGTGCGGCGCGAGCTCCTCGCCTGGCTGGAGCGGTGGCTCGTCAGTGGTCGCTGAGCGCAGCGTGGCCGCGGGCTGTTGATCAATGCCCGACGTCGAGGGGGAAGCTCGAGGGCAGCGCGGTGCCAGCCGCGGGCGGGCTCGGGTGGTTGAAGACCAGGAGCGCGAGGTACTCCTTGGCCAGCGACCCGCTCCAGCCGCCGCCGATCACCGAGCTCACCAGTGAGGCGGGGTTGACCGAGGTGGGGAAGCTCGAGCTCACGTACTTGTTGAGCCAGTTGGTGAACCAGCTGGTGCAGTTGTGCTTGTCGCCGCCGAGGTAGGGCGGGACGCCGCCGTTGAAGTCCGCGGGGCCCAGCGTGCCGTTGAAGTCGTCCGCGATCGCCTTCAGGTAGGTGTTGAGCTGCGCGAGCTGCGCGTCGGTCAGCGTGAGCAGCGCGACGGTGCGTTCGCGATCGATCTGCTCCTGGTCGTAGACCGGGTCGGAGACGAGGTCGAGGTAGTCGTCCTCGTACTCGCCGCTCGCCGGCTCGTCGAGGTTCCCGAGGCTGTCGTTCCAGACGTGGAAGTGGCTGTAGAGCTTGATCGCGCGCTGCCGGAACATGGCGTCGAGGCTCTTGCTGTCCGGGAGCCCGAGGTGGAAGTAGTTATCGCCGGCCGGGTTCCAGATCATGATCGTGTTCGGCCCGAGGAGCTTCCACAGCTCGCCGAAGACCTCCTTCACCTTCGCCTCGTCGTTGCTGAAGGACGGCGTCTTGAAGAAGATCGCCGGGCGCCCGAGCTTGCTCGCCTGGACCACCAGCGACGGGTAGCGCTGCGCGAAGGCCTGCAGGCGGTCGGCGAAGGTGCCCGTCGCGGGCGCGGTATCGACGGCGAAGCTGTAGCTCAGCTTCGCCTTGCCCGCCTTCGAGAAGGAGACCTTGAGCGTGAACGCGCCCCCGGTCTTGCCCTTGATGGTCAGCGTCTCGTTGCCCCTGCTGACGCCGTCGCCGTAGTAGCCGCTCCAGCTGATCTCGTTGCCCTTGTAGGTCGTGCTGGCCGCGGCGCTGCCCTTGAGCAGGCCGTAGGTGCGGTAGACCACCTTCGTGCTTCCGTCGAGGAGCTGCAGGTCGGCGTCGATGCTCGAGGTGAGCTTGACGGTGACGTCCTTGCGGCCAGCCGGGATGAGGCCGAGCGAGATGGTCTTCTTCGCCGTCGCGGTCAGGTTCACCGACCCGGCGCCGGTGCTGGCGCTCCAGTCGAGGCTGTCCGACTTGCCACCCAGGGTCTCCTCGGGCCCCTCCTCGCCCCAGTCCTCCTCCTCGGCGGGGGAGCACCCCGCGAGCGCCACGGCCCAGGCCAGTAGAAAGATGGTCGTCCGCATTGCCGGCTCCTCTGGTTGCTACCTTGCGACGCTGCTCGAGCTACACGAGTGCGGTCTCAAGGTCAGCAAGTAGGGTGCCGCACGCCAAGTGCCGGAGATCCCGAGGGGCTCCAGGGAGCGGCTCTCCGATTCGTGGAGGACCCACCGCCGCCGCTCCATCTCCTGGTGTGGAATATCGTTTGCAGAAGCTCCTTCCGGGAGGACTGCCATGAGACTGATCCCGGCGTTGCTCGCCGTCACCGTCCTGGTCCCCGGCCTGGCCAGCGCCCAGGTCGCCCGCACCCTCGAGCGCAGCACCGCGCGGCTCGCCCGCACCAGCCTGCGCGGGGAGGTGGTCGCCATCGCGGGCGGTCGACTCAGCGTCTGGCTGCGCCCCGAGGCGAAGACCATCGTCGCCGCCCGTGGCCTCCAGCAGCAGGGCTTCCGCCTCGACGAGCGCGGCGCGCTCTCGACCCGCGATCGCGCCGCGCTCGACGCGCTGATCAAGCAGCACGCCCCCGACGCGACGCCCGGATCCACGCTGGGCGTGATCCTCGAGGGTCTGAAGGCGATCAAGGCAACCGAGCGGCGCCACCGGGGGCAGGATCGTCTGATCGGGAGCCTCCTCCAGAAGACGGCGGGGCTGAAGGGCTCGCGCGAGGTGGTCCTCTGGCAGAGCGGCGGCGCGACGCTGACCTACCGCCCCGACGCGAACGTGCTGATCGGCTACGGCCGCGGCGGGCAGAGGGGGTTCTTCCTCGAGGGCGGGAGGCTCGGCGACAGCTCGCGGCGCGACCTCCGCGAGTTCCTCGCGAGCGGCTCGAACTGACGTCGAGGCTTAGACCGAGACCGTCCCCTCGAAGACCTCCACCGCCGGTCCGTCCATCCAGACCCGGCCGAGGTCCTCGGCGACGAGGATGGTGAGCGCGCCGCCCGGGAGCTGCACCTTGAGCGGTCGCCCCGCCGGGTGGCGCCCGGTGGCGACCGCCGCGACCGCGGTGGCGCAGGCGCCTGTGCCGCACGCGAGGGTGATCCCGCAGCCGCGCTCCCAGACCCAGAGCTCGAGCCCGCCGCCCTGCAGCCGCGCGAACTCCACGTTGGTCCGCCGCGGGAAGAGCGGGTGCTTCTCGATCACGGGCCCCAGGCGCTCGGCGAGGTCGCGCGGCTCCTGCTGGACGAAGGAGACCAGGTGCGGGTTCCCCATGCTGACCGCGGTGGAGCGGAGCTCGACCGCGCCGACCCGCAGCGTCTCCTCGACGAAGCGCCCCTCGCCCTGCATCGGCAGCGAGGCGCGCTCGAGGCTCGGCCGCCCCATGTCGACGCGCACTGACGAGACCCGCTCGTCCGCGCCCAGCGTGAGGTCGCACCAGAGGAGCCCCGCGCCGGTGTCGATGCCGAGCCGCTCGACGCCCGTGACGCCCAGGTGGTCGTGGAGCGCCTTGGCGACGCAGCGGATCCCGTTGCCGCACATCTCGGGCTCGCTGCCGTCGGCGTTGATCACGCGCATGCGCGCGTGCGCGGCCGGCGTCGACGGGGGCAGGACGAGCAGCAGCCCGTCCCCGCCGATCCCGAGGTGACGATCGCAGAGCTGGCGTGCGAGCTGCGGATCGGTCAGCCGATCGAGCGGCAGCGTGGCCGTGAGGCCATCGAAGAGGAGGAAGTCGTTACCGAGGCCGTGGTACTTGCGGAAGGGGAGGGGAGGCATGCTACTCGCTTGGCGGAGCCGCCTCGCCACCCTCCTCCGTCTTTGGCTCCGCCTTCTTCGGCGTGGCCTTCTTCGCCTTCGGCTCAGCCTTCGCCTTCGGCTCGGCCTTCTCCGCCGGCGCCGGCGCGGCCTCCTCGGCCTTGGGCTCGGCCTTCTTCGGCGCGACCTTCTTCGGCGGGACCTTGGCGGCCTTCGGCTCGGCCTTCTCCTCGGCCTTGGGCTCCTCGGCCTTGGGCTCGGGCTTCGCGCCCTTGACGTCGGCCGGGGCGGCCTTGACGTCGGCCGGGGCCTTGACGTCAGCCGGAGCCGGCTGCGAGGCCGCGGGCTGCGAGGCCGGCTGCGACGCCGGCTTCGTCGGCGGAGGCAGTGGCGTCTTCGCCGGGAGCTTGCCAGCCGGGCCAGGGCCGCTCTCGCCCTTCTTCTTCTGCGCCGAGCGGGCGCGCAGCGACTTGTCCTCGTGCTGGCTCGCCCAGTAGGCGAGGAGGATGGAGGTGAACATGAAGAGGAAGGCGCAGATCGAGGTCAGCTTGGTGAGGAACGTCGCCGCTCCCCGCCCGCCGAAGACGGTCTGCGATCCGGCGCCGCCGAAGGCCGCGCCCATGCCACCTCCCTTGCCCGCCTGCAGCAAGATGACGAGGATGAGGAAGAGGCAAACAATGACGTGAATGACTGTGACGAGAGTGACCATGGCACGTATCGACTTGGGGGGCGGCGCCTCGCGACGCCGCCCCCTCAGCTGTTAGCGTTTGTATCTCAAGATCCCGATGAAGCTCTCCGGATCGAGGCTCGCGCCCCCTACCAGCGCGCCGTCGATGTCGGGCTGAGCCATCAGGCCCGTG
>JAKLHH010000552.1 GCA_022710245.1 Myxococcota bacterium | reverse complement strand
CGGCGCGAGCCGCGAGGCTGTGCGCCGGTGCCGTCATCCCTGCTGGACCCCTGCCACGGCCGCCCGCCGGGCCGGCGCGACCTCGAGCTGCACCGGGAGCCCGGCGCGGCCGAGCCCCACGTAGGCGAGGAAGATGGAGCCGAGGAGCACGGCGGCGATCCCGGTGTGCGCGACGGCCTCGACGAGGCCGATCCCGCTGCGCACGAGGAGGGCGCCGACGACGATCTGCAGCGCGGCGACGAAGGGCGCCGCGAGCGCCGCGGCGCGCGCGAGGGGACGCCCCGACGAGCGCGCCTGCCTGGCGCCGACCACCGCGGCGGCCAGCAGGAGCAGGAGGACGCCGAGCCCGACCAGCCGGTGGATCATCTGCAGCTGAGCCGGGCCCCAGCTCGGCCAGAGCTCCCCCGCGCAGCGGAGGAAGTCCTGATTGCAGGCCCTCCCGGAGTGCGTGTGGCGGACCAGCGCGCCGAGGACGATCTGCCCGTAGACGCCCAGCATGGCGAGCAGCACGAGCCCACGCGGCGCCACGGACGCACCGGTCGTGCGCCCGGGCCGCAGCCGGAAGGTGAGGTAGACGATGGTCAGGAAGAACCCCATCGACAGCGCCAGGTGCGAGGCGGAGACGAGGAGCGGCAGCTTGAGGAGGACCGTGACGCCCCCGAGCACCCCCTGCGCGACCACCAGCCCCACCGCAGTCCAGCCGAGGGCGACCAGCCGACGCTCCTGCCGGCGCGCGCGGGAGACCCAGACCGCGAGCGCGATGGTCATCAGCCCGACGAGGGTGGCGACGAGCCGGTGGGTGTGCTCGTACTGGACGCCGTTCTTCATCGCCGGGAAGAACGAGCCGTAGCAGGTCGGCCAGTCCGGGCAGGCGAGCGAGGAGCCGGTGGGGTTCACCGTGCCCCCGACGAGGAGCAGGACGAAGACCGTCGCCGTGGTGACCTGCGCGAAGCGATAGACGTTCATGGCTGTCCTCCCCTGCGCGCCAGGAGCTCGCAGTGCGTGGCGACGCCCCGGTAGCAGAGCGCGCAGACCTTCTTGGCCTCACGCTTGATGGCGCCGCGGGCGCGGCACTCGGGGACCCCGAACTCGGTGGAGCGCACCGCCTGGCCGAGGCTCGCGCAGTAGTCACGCCGGTCGGCGGCCGCCAGGCAGAGCTCGGTCATCCGCGGGATCGAGGCCTCGCAGAGGCTCTTCATCGCCTCGCAGCGATGGGTCCAGCCGATCACCTCATCGATGCACTGCTCGGGGGTGAGCGCCTTGCCGCGCTGCTGGATCTGGGCGAAGGCGGCGGCGAGGTAGCGATCGGACCGGGTGAAGCGCCAGTACGCGACGATCCCGAGCACGCCCGAGAGGACGAAGATCGACAGCAGCACCCAGAACGCGCTCCCGCGCTCCGGACGGGCTGGCTGCTCGGTCTGGTGATCCGCCACCGCCTGCGAGGTCGTCATCGCTCCCTCCGGCCAGCTCGCATGCTGGCAGGCAGCCCACGTATTCACTGCGGTTGGTGGCGTCCCGACGGCGGCCCTGGGACCCGCTGAAATGTGACACCCTGATCCGGGCCCGTCAAGCCGCGCCTCCTGCGCGATCGCAGCAGGTCGCGGGGACGGCGGATGGCCCGTGCTTGACGCCGCCCGACGGGCAGCTAGCATGAGAGGCGACCAGGCCTAGGAGCGACGCCGTGAAGCTGATCGTGATGCTGCTGGAGGGCGGGGTGATCGGCGCGCTGCTGGGCGCCATGATCGGCGCGGCCACCTTCGGCGCCCACGGCGCCATCATCGGCGGGATCATCGCCGGCGGCGTCGGCACCGGCTTCATGATCCTCGTCTACACCAGCCGGAACAAGACCGTCGAGTAGCCGGGCAGACCGCGGTGGATCAGGCGGTGGATCAGGCGGCGGCCCCGCCCGCGGGCGGGAGCGTGAAGACGCGCGCCGCGAGCTCCTTGTCCAGCACGTAGAGCCCGCTCCCGTTGTCGCCGATCAGCCGCAGCTGGCCGAGCAGCTGCCGTGCGCTGGCCTCCTCCTCGATCTGCTCGTTGACGAACCACTGCAGGAAGGTCCACGTCGTGTGGTCGCCCTCCTTGGTCGCCAGCTCGACGAGCTTGAGGATCCTCGCGGTGACCTTCTCCTCGTGCTCGACCGTCGCCTGGAAGACCTCCTTCGGCGAGCGCCACTCGCCGGAGGCGGCGTCGATGGCTCCGAGCGTGACCTGCCCGTCGCGGTCGTTGATGTAGTCGAAGAACTTGCCGGCGTGGATCAGCTCCTCCTGCGCCTGGACCTTGAACCAGCTCGCCATCCCCGGCATGTCCTTGGTGTGACACCAGGCCGACATGGCGAGGTAGAGGTAGGAGGAGTAGAGCTCGGCGTTGATCTGCTCGTTGAGCGCCTTCTGCATCGCCTTCTTCAGCATGGGAGCCTCCGCGCGCCGCCTGCTGGCGGCCTGTCGTTGTCCGTCGTGGTGATGCCTGTCTGCCTGCCTGTCCGCGCCGCCCTCGAGCCTCAATTGCTCTTACCCCTTCCCTCCGGGGGATTGCCCCCTCCCCCGGCGCTGCGCGCCTTCGCCCACACCCGCACCTGCGGGGTCAATTCTCAGGCATGATCGCTTCGTCGTACTCGATCTCGAAGCGCAGCTTGTGCTTGGCCTCTTCCTGGGCGAGCCCGAGGAAGATCTCCCGCACCGCCGGGTCGTCGGTGCCGGCGGCGATGTCCGAGTAGAGGCGGAACGAGGACTTCTCGCGCTTCATCGCGAGCACCAGCGCCTTCTGGTAGTCCAGCTCCTCCTCCGGGTTCACCTCGACGAGGTAGTCGGCGATCTTGAGGTCCAGCACCTTGCCGCCGGCCTCGAGCGAGATCTTGCCGGCCCTGATGCGCTCGAGCTTGGCCTTGTGGCCGATCTCCTCCCGCGCGAACTGCTGGAAGACCTCCTTCATCCCGGCCCGCTCCACACGCTCGGCGAGCGCGGTGTAGAAGTCGTGGGCCGCCTGCTCGCGCTCGATGGCGAAGGCGAGGATCTCGTCGAGCTTCTTCGGGTCCATACGTCTCTCCCTCCGGTCGCGGAGTTGCTGGTTTAGCTCAAACCGTCTGCGCTGACAACTGTGGCACGGGCGCCGGCAGCGCGCCCCGAATCCCCTGGCCCGTCGGCTGCCCCGTGTCAAGGTTAGGCGAGGGCCTCGGGGCCGAAATCGGAGCGGCGCCGCACAGGTCGGGCGGTCGTGCGAAGCGGCCGCGACGAGGCAACTGGAGGCGATGATGGCGAAAGAAGGAAACCGCCTGCTGCACGAGCGCTCGCTCTACCTGCAGCAGCACGCCCACAACCCCGTCGACTGGTACCCCTGGGGCGCGGAGGCTCTCTCGCGCGCGCGTCGCGAGGAGCGGCCCCTCTTCCTCTCTGTCGGCTACGCGTCCTGTCACTGGTGCCACGTGATGGAGCGCGAGGTCTTCGAGCGCGAGGACGTCGCCGCGCTCCTCAACGAGCGCTTCGTCAGCATCAAGGTCGACCGCGAGGAGCGCCCCGACCTGGACGCGGCGTACATGGAGGCTCTGCAGGCGATGACCGGCAGCGGCGGCTGGCCGATGTCGCTCTTCCTCACCCCCGACGGCAAGCCGATCTACGGCGGCACCTACCTCCCGCCCGAGCTCTTCCTCGAGGTGGCGCGGCGCATCCACCGGGCCTGGACGGACGAGCGCTCCACGCTGGAGCAGCAGGCGGGTCTGCTCGCGCGCGGGCTCTCGTCGGCGCTGAAGCTCACCCCCGAGGAGCTGATCGAGGAGGAGGCGATCGGGACCGCCGCGCGGCGGGCGCTCTCCCTCCACGACGAGCGCTGGGGCGGTCTCGGCGGCCCGATGAAGTTCCCCACCCCGCCTCGCTGGAGCTTCCTGCTGCACCGCTACCGGCGGACCGGCGACGAGCGCCTCGCGCGAGCCGTGCGCACCACCCTGGAGGCCATGAGCACCGGCGGCATCCGCGACCACGTCGGCGGCGGGTTCCACCGCTACGCCGTGGAGCCGACCTGGGTGGTGCCGCACTTCGAGAAGATGCTCTACGACAACGCTCAGCTCGCCTCGCTCTACCTCGAGGCGGCCACCGTCCTCGACGCTCCTCGCTACGCGGAGGTGGCGGCCGACACCCTCGACTTCATCCTGCGCGATCTGCGCGGAGCGGACGGAGGCTTCTACGCGAGCCTCGACGCCGACAGCGGCGGCGTGGAGGGCGCTTGCTACGTGTGGACGCAGGACGAGCTCCTCACGCTGGTCGGCCCCGTCGACGGCCCCCCGCTCGCGGAGCTGCTCGGCGTGACGGCGCAGGGCAACTTCGAGCACCGCAACGTGCTCACGCGCCGTCAGGGCGCGGCCGAGGTCGCCTCGCGGCACGGCCGGTCGCCCGCCGAGGTCGCCGCGCTCTTCGACCGCTGGCGCCCTGCCCTCCTCGAGCGCCGCGCCTCGAGGCCCGCGCCGGCGCTCGACCGCAAGGTGATCACCTCGTGGAACGGGCTGACCGTGAGCGCGCTGGCCCGCGCGGCGCGCGTCCTCGGGCGGCAGGACTTCCGCCGGGCAGCCGAGGAGGCCGTGCGCTACCTCTGGCGGGTGCACCGCCGCGAGGACGGACGGCTCTACCGCGCCTCCACCGACGGGCACCCGGCCAGTGAGGCGGTGCTGAGCGACTACGCCTGCCTCGCCGCCGGGCTGCTGGAGCTGTTCCAGGCCACGCAGGACCAGGTCCACCTGCGGCACGCGCTGGACCTCGCCGGCCAGGCGCTCTCGCGCTTCGCGGCGCCGGGCGGGGGCTTCTTCATGACCGCGGCCGAGACGGAGGCGCCGCTCGGGCGCCAGCTGGACCTCACGGACAGCGTGAGGCCGTCGGGCACCTCGGTGATGCTGCACGTGCTGATCCGCGCCGCCGCGCTCACCGGCGACCAGGAGTACCTGGGCCCTGTCGAGAAGTCGCTCCGCCACTTCGGCTCGCTGCTGCACCGGACGCCGCTGGAGATGCTCGGCTGGTACGACGCCGCGCAGGAGTACCAGGGGCCGTTCTACGAGGTGGTCATCGCCGGCTCGGAGAGGAGCGCCGACACCCGCGCGCTCGTCGAGGTGATCGAGCGGCTGCAGCCGTCGCACGCGGTGCTGCTGCGCGTGCCCGCGGGCGGTCCGCCGCCGGAGGTGGCCGAGCTGCTACCGCCCACGCGAGGGAAGACCGCGCTCGCGGACTTCGCGACGGCGTACGTGTGCCGGTTCGGGAGCTGCGCGAGCCCGACGACGGATCCGGGGGTGCTCGAGCGGCAGCTGCTCGAGGGGTGGACTCTCTAGGCCCACCACGGCTGGCGCCGGAGCGCTGTCGATCGCGGCTGGCGTCGGCTGGCGCCAGAGCTCGGGCTGCTCCAGCGCTCGGACCACTCGGCCCGCGGACCTCACCTGGAGAACGCCGGGCCCGAGGAAACGCGGGGGGCGGATTCGTCGAGCGTTGATCGTGCGGGTGGAGCAGGCGCTCCTGGCGCTCGACGAGGGTCCTTGGGCCGAGTGGTCCTCGCATCGGCGCTTGGGCGGACAGTTCGAAGTAAGGGCCATCAGTCGAGGCGGACGTTGAATCTCAACGTGAGCGAGGCGGACGTCGAATCTCAAGGTGAGCGAGGCGGACGTTCGGAGTAAGGGCCATCAGTCGAGGCGGACGTCGAAATCAACGTGAGCCAGGCGGACGTTCGGAGTAAGGGCCATCAGTCGAGGCGGACGTCGAAATCAACGCGAGCCAGGCGGACGTCGAAATCAACGCGAGCGAGCGTGAGG
>JAKLHH010000551.1 GCA_022710245.1 Myxococcota bacterium | reverse complement strand
CCGTCGCGTAGGCCGAGACCCCGGCCGCGAGCTCCGAGGAGATCGCGCGCACCACCAGCAGGTGACGCAGGGTGCGGGCGAGGAGCTGCAGCCCGGTCGCGTCGCGGTTGAGCGCGGCGCGCTCGAGGCCCGGCTCGACCAGCGAGAGCTGGGCGAAGAGCGTGTCGAGCATCGCCACCGGCAGCGCGATCGGCTGCTCGTGGTAGGGCAGCCGCGACACGGCGGAGCTGGTGATCAGCTGGCGGTAGTCGGGGTCGACCAGCACCGAGGCGGGGAGCTGATCGACGCCGGAGGCGAAGCGCGGGTGGAGCAGGAGCTGCCAGCCGGCGAGCGACGCGGTGAGCACGGTGTCGACGCTGGGCATCGGGAGGTCCTTGGTCTCGGCGCTGTCGCGCAGCACGTCGGCCATCCGCTCGCGCTCGGCCGCCTCGCGCGCGAGGTACCCGTGCTGGATCAGCCAGCGCTGGATCAGGCGGTTGGCGAGCGCCGAGGAGAGCGGCGTGACCGGCGCCTCGCTGCCGATCGCGCGGCGTCGGTCGGCGTCGGTCGCGAGCCCGATCGCGTAGAGCACGCGGGCGGCCTGCAGGCACCTGGCGCTGATGAACGCCTGCGCGAGCCCGTCCCCGTAAGGCTTGAAGGTGGCCGGCCCCTGCTTGCGCACGGCGGCGAGGTCGGCGTCGCACTCCTCCTCGAGGCCGGTCGTGGTCAGGCGCGCCGGGTCGGCGGCCGGGAGCTCGGCGTTGACGTCGGCCTCGATCGCGGCGCTGCGTCCGCCGCTCTTGCACCTGGCGTCGCCCGAGAGGGGCAGGGTGGCGGCGCCGTCGAGGAGCGGCGCGACGACCGACTCCGGGGCGTTGCCCGCCGCGGCGGGCTTCTCGTAGCAGAGCGCGAGCTCGGCGCAGGGCGCCGGGGTGACCGGCAGGCGGCAGACCCGGCTGACGGTGCCGGCGAGGGTGATCGCGCTGTTCGCGCGGGTGCAGCCGCCCGCGTCCTGGGTCGAGATGCTGGCGCCGATGGAGATCGTCGAGCTGGCGACGTCGACCACCTGGCAGCCGTAGGCCGCGGCCATCTGCGTGCAGAGGTCGAGCTGGCCGAGGCTGAAGGTCGCCTGCTGGTCGGCGCCGCAGAGGCCGGTGAAGGTCACCGTCGTCGCCGGGAAGCTCGCCTTGCAGGGCATGCTGCTGACCGAGGTGGTCGAGGCGACCTGCGCCGAGATGGAGACGGAGGTGCGGTCGGAGAGCGCGCTCGCCAGCTTGGCGACCACCGGCAGCCCGCTGGAGCTGAGCGTCGCCGGGGCGGTCCAGCCGGTGCCGCCGGCGGGCTCGGTGCCCCAGCTGTCCTTGAGGGCGAGCTGCGCGAGGACGCCGACCGTCGACGAGGAGAGGTTGCAGGCCTCCAGGGTGCCGCTCGCGCCCTTGCGCCCGAAGACGTCGAGGAAGGCGCGCTTCTCCTTGTCGCTGAGGCCGAGGACGCGGCTCGGGTCGGGGGTCGCCGCCTTGGCCACCGCGCTCTCCCAGGCCGTCGGGGAGAGACCGCGGCTGGCGGCGAGCGTCGGGGTCGCGTCGGCTGGCACCGCGGGCGCGGCGGCGCCGGCGGGGAGGTCTCCCGTGCGGCTGAGCGAGACGCGCCAGCGCGCCTGCGGCCGGCGCAGCCCGAGCAGCACGCCCTCGAAGCGGGTGAGGAGCTCGAAGCTGATCGAGTTTCCGGTCGCGCTGTAGGTCGCCTCGGGCGCGTCGAGCAGCACCTCGGTCGCCGCGCCAGAGGTCAGCTCGCCGGAGAGATAAGGTATGGTCGGGAAGTCGACCTTGCCCGCGCTGGGGCCGCCCGGGGTCAGCTTGCCGATCCAGGAGCCCGTGCCGGCCAGCACCTTGAGCGGCTCCTCGAGGACCAGCGCGCCGCCGGTGAGGTACACGCTGGCGGTGACGGGCAGCGCGAGGTCGTCGAAGGGCTGCCCGCTGGCGGACGGATCGTCGGCGACGCCCGCCGCGACCAGGGTCAGCTCGCCGCTGTACCTGCCGGCCCGCAGCGCCCCGGTGGCGCTCGCCGAGGTGTCCTCGGAGGTGACCGAGCTGGCGGTCAGCTGCTCGCCGAAGTAGGCGCGGACCTGGAGCGGCCCCGCGAGCTTCTGGCCGCCTGTCGGCCGCACCCAGAAGAGGTGGTCCTGCCCGGCGGCGGCGCTCGCCACGCGGCACTCGGCCTGGTACGCCCCGCCGGGCTCGCAGCGGAGCTCGAGGCCCTTGTCGGCCGCGACCCGCAGCTCACCCCCCTCGCCCTGCCGGACGCGCACGTGCAGGGGCTGGGCGACGGCGGGGTCGATCGAGCGGAGGGTGGCGGGCGAGAGCTCGATCTGCCTGGGCGCCGGGGCCGAGAGCGGCGGGATGGTCGCGGTGTCGCCGCTCGCGCGGCAGCGGCCGAAGCGGTCGCAGGTGCCGCCGCTGCACGCGCTGTCGCTGGTGCAGGCCGCCTTGCAGACGCCGAGCTCGCAGCCGGCGCCGCAGGGGCAGTCCTCGTCGGCCTGGCAGGCGCGGCCCTGGGCGATCAGGGCCGGGTCGCGGGTGCAGGTGCCCGGCGCGGCGGTGTCGCTGCACCCCGCGCCGATCGCGGCCAGGAGCAGCACCACGAGGGAGCCGCGACGCGCGGGGATCGTGATGGGAACCATTGCGCTTCCTCCAGTGTCAGCGGCGAGGTCGGCCCCGAGCCGTGGGCCCGCCGAGTTTTTCTGCCAGTGCGAGTGTATGGAGACTAACGGAGCTCACGCGGGGCGTGAAGCGCGGTTTTGCAGCTAGCGGATGTCAGGGGTTCCGTGAGCGGGGGTGGTTCGGACGCTACCTGGCGTCCGCGGCTCGAACGCCACCCTGGCGTCCGCGGCCCCGGCGCTACCCCTTGCGCCCAGCGCTGCCCCCCGCCGGCAAGACGAGCTCGACGACGGTTCCCCGCGACGGCTGGCTGGAGATGCGGACCGCGCCGCCGTGCGCCTCGACCACCCGGCGCACGAAGCCGAGGCCGAGCCCGGTGCCCTCCGCCTTGGTGGTGAAGAAGTCGTCGAAGACGCGCTCGAGCTGCCGCGCGTCCATGCCGACCCCCTCGTCCTGCACCCGGACCACCACCTCGCCGCCCGCGCGGTCCTGCGGCAGGAAGCAGGTGCTCACCCGCAGCGCGCCCCCGCGCGGCATGGCCTCGCAGGCGTTTCGCACCACGTTCTCCAGCGCCGCGGCGAGCAGATCGCGGTCGCCCTGCAAGATCGGCAGCTCCGCTCCGAGCGCCCGCTCGAGGCGCACCGCCTCGGCCGGCGGGCGCCGCGCGGCGGAGAGCTCGGCCTGGGCCAGCACCGCCTCGACCAGCTCGCCGAGCACCACGGGTCCGCGCACCGGCTCGATCGTGCTCAGCTTGCGGTACCGCTCGGTGACCGTCTCGATGCGCTCGGCCTGCTCGAGCGCGAGCTCCAGGTACTCGCGCTGCCCGTCGAGCGTGCGGCCGCGCGCCTGCTCCTCGAGGAGCAGCTGCAGCGCGCCCTTCAGCGCCGCGAGGGGATTCCTCACGTCGTGGGCCATCTGCGCGGTGAGGCGCCCGAGCGCGGCCAGCTGGCGCAGGCGCTCGCGGCGCACCAGCACCGAGCCCACGGCGTCGCGGGCCGCGGCGGCCACCGCCAGGGTCAGGCTCGCGGAGCCGATCACGAGGAGCGCCGTGTGCGGGCGCAGCAGCTGGAAGACGGCGAAGTAGCCGAAGGTGGCCGCGACGCCGAGGGTGATGGCGTAGAGCAGGGTGCTCGAGGAGAGATCGCGGCCGAAGAGGCGGAAGCGCAGCATCACGGCGGCGATCAGCGCCATGCTCCCCAGCGCTCCGATGGGGCCGAGCGCGGGGATCGGCACGAAGTCGTCCCACATCTCCGTCGAGCCGAAGATGGCGCCGACCACGACTGAGGCGAGGATCAGCCGCGCGCGCCACTGCTCGTCGAAGCTGGTGGAGCGGCGCCAGTGTCGTACGAGCATCACCAGCTCGAAGCAGACGAGCGGCAGCCAGAGCGCGAGGAAGACGCCGCGGAAGACCGGCGAGTCGTTCCAGACGACCGCGCGCGGCCAGACGAAGACGACGAGCGCGGAGGCCGCGAGGGCGCCGAACCCGGAGTAGGCGGCGACGAGCAGCCAGCGCAGCGTGCGCGCCGAGCCGACGAAGACCAGGACCACGTGGAGCGCCAGCGGCGGCGTCAGCGGCGAGGTCGCCATGTCGAGCCAGCCCCAGGCCTTGACGGCCGAGACGCTGTGCGCCAGGTCGGCGAAGTTCCAGACGAACATGTCGATGCAGAGCAGGGCCAGCGGCGCGGCCATGGGGTGACGCGCGCCGCGCAGGAGCACGGCCACCCCGAGCGCGAGGATGCCCACGCAGGCGACCAGCTCGACCCAGGCGTTGAGGTGCCAGCCGGTTAGCATGACCGGGCCAGCGTGGCATGGGCGAGGGGCGAGCGGAAGATGGTTCGGCGGCGGCGACCCAGCTGTGGCCGATCGCGCCGAGACAGGGGGCTCAGGAGGCCCAGGCGGGGGTGCCGCGCAACGCGAGCGCCATCCCGCAGGGCAAGGGCTGGCACTGCTACATCGCGAGCAACGTGAAGTGGTCCGGGTGCTGCCGGGTGCCGCTCCTGAGCCGGCCTGGTCATTTCGTTGTTGCAGACAACAGTTGCTCCGTACAACCTTGTGGGCATGAAGGCCGCCGGCTACCCGATCACGCTCTTCCCCATCTCCAGCTCGCCCGGGCGCAAGCTCCACCGCGCACACAACCTCCTGCGCCAGGGGCTGACGCAGGGCTTCCACGCGGCGGGCCACGAGATCACCACCGAGCAGTGGGCGCTCCTCAGCCACCTCTGGGAGGAGGACGGCCTCAGCCAGCTCGAGCTCGGGGACCGCCTGGAGAAGGACCGCCCCACGCTCTCCCGCATGGTGGACCTGCTCGAGGAGGGCGGCTACGTGACGCGGCGGCCGAGCCCCGCCGATCGCCGCGTGCGGCGGGTGGAGCTGACCACCCAGGGGAGGCGGGCGCAGGCGCCGCTGACGCGGGTGGCGACGCGGTTCCTGCAGGGGGTCTTCGAGGGGCTGCCGGGGAGCGCCGTCGCGGCCTTCGTGCGGACGCTCGATCACGTCATCGCGCGGCTGGAGAGCCCGGCGCCCTCGCCGGCCCCGGCGCACCGCCGCGCCCGCAGAGAAGAGGTCTGAGAGATGGAACGAGCCGAGAAGCTTCCCCTCGACGAGGCGCCGGCCGCCGCGCCCGCCGCCGCGAGCGCGCCCGCCGAGCGCGCAGCCGGGAGCGCGCCGCCGCGGCGCCGCTCGCGCGCCAAGGTCGTGCTCCCCGCGCTGCTCGCGACCTTCGCCGCGGTGGGCGGCGGGCTCTACCTGCACGGCCGCGGCAAGGAGACGACCGACGACGCCTTCGTCGAGGGCCATGTGGCCAACGTGGCGGCGCGCGTGCCCGGCATGGTGGAGCGGGTGCTGGTCAAGGACAACCAGGAGGTCCGCGCCGGCGACCTGCTGCTCGAGCTCGACGCGCGCGACGCCAAGGTGCGCGTCCTCGCGGCCAGCGCGGACCTCGCCGCCGCCCGCGCCAGCCTCACCGCCGTCGAGGCGCAGCTCGCCTTCACCGAGCGCAACGTCAACGCCACCTTGCGGCAGGCGAAGGGGGGCGTCTCGCAGGCGCGGGCGCTCTCGGGCACCTCGCGGGCCGGCATCGCTCAGGCGCGCGCCGACGTGGCCGCCGCCGAGTCGCGCAAGGCGCTGGCCGAGCTCGAGCTCGGGC
>JAKLHH010000550.1 GCA_022710245.1 Myxococcota bacterium | reverse complement strand
CGTGGCGGTCGCCTGCGAGGCCGCGGCCCCGCTCCCCGCGGACAGCGAGCGGGCAGGCATCGCGCTCGGCACGGCGTGCGGGAGCCACCTCTCGAACGAGCTCTACTGGCGAGGCGCGCGCGGTCCGGCCGGACCGAGCCCCTCGATCTTCGCCTACACGCTCCCCAGCGCCGCCACCGCCGAGGCCTCCATGGCGCTCGCGCTGAAGGGCCCCACGCTCACCCTCGCCAGCGGCCGCTGCTCCGGCGTCGCCGCGCTGATCGAGGCGTCGAGCAGCCTCGCCGCGGGGGCCTGTGACTGGATGCTCGCGGGCGCGGTGGACGTGCTGAGCCCGACGCTGCTCCTCGCGCGGGAGGGCGACCTCGCCCTTCATCGCGGAGCGTCGGGAGGACGCGAGCAGGGCGACCTCACCCCTCCTCGCGGAGCGTCGGGAGGACGCGAGCAGGGCGAAGTGCTCGCGGAGGCCGCGGCCCTCGCCGTGCTCGACCACGCCCGCGAGGGCGCCGTGGCCAGGGTGGCCGGCGCGGGCCAGGCGCACGGCGAGCACGCGGTGGAGCGGGCCGTCGCCGCGGCGCTGGAGCGGTCGGGGCTGGCGGCCGGGGCGCTGCGGCGCCGGGCGGACGGCAGCGGGGGCGGGCTGGTCCTCGGCGACGCGCAGGCGGCCGCGCCGCTCCTCGAGGCGTGGGCGGCGCTCGCGGCCGGCGAGCTCCCCTGCCTCGTCCTCGGGGCTGACGCCCGCGGCGGCGCCGCTGCCCTCTGCCTGGTCGAGCCGTGATGAAGGGCCGCGACCCCGCTGCGCCTCCGACCGGCGCCGGCGAGCAGCGCCCGGGCGCAACCCGCCAGACCGGCGCGCCCTCTGCGCAGCCCGGCGGAGACGCAGATCGACCCGCCATGGCACCGAAGAGCCGCCGCGGCCTCCTCGTCGAGGTCCTCGGGGTCTTCGGGGTGGCGACCCTGATCTGCGCCGTCCTCTGGCAGCTCCGCGGCCCGGTGCCCTTCATCGCCCGCAACCTCCACGCGCTGATCGCCGCCGTCTTCCTCTACTTGCCGACGGGGCTCCTGCTCCGCCGGCGCGAGGACTTCGTCGCCTACGGGCTCACCCTGCAGCCGATCGGGCGCGGGCTCTTGCTCTTCCTCGCCGCCAGCGTGATCGTCTTCCCGCTCTTCACCCTCGGGCTCTACGGCTACTACCGGGTGACCTGCGGCTGGGCGGGTGCCGGCCGCTGGCTCCCGCTGCAGCTCCGCTCCGTCTGCCGCCGCTTCGTCGGGAGCTGGTCGCGGGCGCGCCTGCGGCTGCCGAAGGCCTTCGGCCAGCTGGTCCTCGCGCAGCTCGTCGTGGTCGCGCTCCCCGAGGAGTATTTCTTCCGCGGCTACGTGCAGAGCCGCCTCGAGGGCGTCTGGCCCTCGCGGCGCAAGCTCCTCGACGTGGCGGTGGGCCCGTCGCTGGTCGTCGCCTCGGTGCTCTTCGCCCTGGGGCACCTCCTGGTCGACTTCAACCCGCTGCGGCTCGCGGTCTTCTTCCCCGCGCTGCTCTTCGGCTGGATGCGCCAGGCGACCGGCTCGATCCTCGCCGGAGTCCTCTTCCACGCGGCGAGCAACCTCGTCAGCGAGCTCCTGCACACGATCTTCTTCTGAAGGCCCCCGTGGTAGATTATCGCGGCGCCGCCCAGGGCGGTCGGGCGAGGCTGCCACGACCGACACCGGCCGCGGCGCCGCCCAGGTCGGGCGGTCGGGCGAAGCTGCCGCGACCAGCAACTGTCGCCGCCGCGGAGGCGCGCGGCGAGGAGGAGCAGATGTCAGACGGGACGCCCGGGACCACCGCGGTGCTCTCCTGGACCCCGGCCATCGGGGCGCTGATCGACCTCGCGCTCGAGGAGGACCTCGGCCGGGGCGATGTGACCACCGAGGTGCTCGGCGAGGAGCGCGCCGGCAGCGGCGCGGTGATCTGCCGGGTGCCCGTGGTCGTCTGCGGGCTGCCGGTGGCGGAGTGGCTGCTTCGCCGCGCCGACCCCGCGCTGGTCCTCGAGCGGCTGCTCCCCGAGGGGGCGGACGCCGCGCCGGGGGCGGCGCTGGCCAGGGTCCGGGGGCCGGTGGGCGCCATCCTGCGCGTCGAGCGGACGCTCCTCAACTTCCTCATGCGCCTCTCGGGGGTGGCCACGCTGGCGCGGCGCTACGTGGCGGAGGTGGCGGGCACCGGCGCGCGCGTGGTCGAGACGCGCAAGACGATCCCGGGCTGGCGGGTGCTCGACAAGTACGCCGTCCGCGTCGGCGGCGGCTTCAACCATCGCCCCGACCTCGGCTCCGGCATCCTGATCAAGGACAACCACATCGTCGCCTGCGGCGGAGTCGGCGAGGCGGTGCGCCGCGCCCGCGCGCGCGCCCCGCACCCGCTCCGCGTCGAGGTGGAGGTGGAGAGCCTGGCCGCCGCCGAGGAGGCGCTCGCGGCCGGAGCCGAGGCGCTGCTCCTCGACAACATGTCGCCGCCGCAGGTCGCCGAGGTGGTCCGCGCCGTGGGTCGGCGCGCGCTCCTCGAGATCTCGGGCGGGGTCACGCTCGCCACGCTGCGCGCCTTCGCCGAGGCGGGCGCCCAGATCATCTCCGTCGGAGCGCTGACCCACTCGGCGCCGGCGGTCGATCTCTCGCTCGAGCTGGACGCCTGAGCGGAGCCGGGCCGCTGCCTGATCCCGGAGTCCGCAGCGGGGACGCGAGGACCGGGCATGCGTTCAGGCCATTGCCCGCGCCGGGGAGGCGAGGCAACATGCAGCTGCAGGACGCGCGGAAGGGAGTGCGGTGAGCAAGATGGGAGAGAGATCGTGAGCGCCGAACGCGAGGAGCGTCTGCTGGAGCGGCTGCGGGAGGCGGCTGGCCAGTTCGTGTCGGGCAGCGAGCTGGCCGAGCTGCTCGGTGTCAGCCGCGCGGCGGTGGGCAAGCGGATCGCCGCGCTGCGCGAGCGCGGGTACGAGCTGGAGGCGGTGCACAACCGCGGCTACCGCCTGGTCGCCGAGCCCGACTCCCTCGACGCCCGCGCGGTGCTGCCGCTCCTCGGCACCACCTGGCTGGGGCGTGTCTACTTCCGGCACGCGCGGCTCGGCTCCACCAACGACGAGGCCGCGAGGCTGGCGGCCGACGGCGCCCCGCACGGGACCGTGGTGCTGGCCGAGGCGCAGCAGGGCGGTCGCGGTCGCCTGGGGCGCGCCTGGTTCTCGCCGCCAGGGGAGAACCTCTACTTCTCGGCGCTGCTCCGGCCCGAGATCGACCCGGCGGCCTCGCCGCCGCTCAGCCTGGCAGCGGCGGTCGGGCTGGCCGAGGGCGTCCGCGGCTTCGTTGGCCGTCCGCCGCTGGTGAAGTGGCCCAACGATCTCCTCTATGATGGCAAGAAGCTCGCCGGCATCCTCGTCGAGCTGAGCGCCGAGCCTGGCCGCCTGCGCCACCTGGTGCTCGGGGTGGGGCTCAACGTGAACAGCACGGCCTTCCCCTCCGAGCTGGCGACGCGCGCCACCTCGCTCGCCGTCGAGCGCGGCACGCCGGTGCGGCGCGGGCTCGTGCTGGCGTCCGTGCTGGGCGCGCTCGAGCGGTGGATCGACCGGCTCTTCACCGACGGGCCCGAGCCGGTGATCGAGGCGTGGCTCGGCTTCGCCAAGGACTGGATCGGGCAGACGGTGACCGTCAGCCTCGGGCGCGAGCGCGTGCGCGGCGTCGCGCTCGGCCTCGACGCGCGCGGCGCGCTCCGCCTGCGCCGCGAGGGCGGGCGGGAGGAGATCGTCAGCGCGGGGGATCTCGAGCTGCCTCCGATGTCCTCGGGCGGCTGATCCACTCCTACCTCCGTGTCAGTCGGCGAGGAGCGCGGAGAGCGTGACGCTGCGCAGCCCGCGCCGCCGGAGCTCCTCGAGGAGCTCCGGCAGGAGCCCGAGCGAGGCTGGTGCGCGCCCGTCGACGCGCGCGTCGTGCAGCACCAGGATCGCTCCCTCGGAGAGCCCCCGGCGCAGGCGCCTCATCACGTGGTCCGCGGGCACGACGGCCGACCCGTCGAGCGAGCGCAGCGAGTAGCCGACCAGCGTGAGCCCCGCGCGCCGCGCTCCGGCGGCGATGCGCGGCGTCAGCACCGCGGCGGGCGGCCGGAAGAACCGCGGCGCGTGCCCGCTCGCCTCGGCCAGGGTCCGCGAGGCGCGCTCGAGCTCCGCCGCCACCGCGCGCCAGGGCCAGAGGCCGAGGTGCCACGCGTGCCCGAAGGAGTGGTTGGCGAGCTCGTGCCCCTCCTCGACGATGCGGCGGGCCAGCTCCGGGTGCCGCGCCACGCGCTCGCCGATGGCGAAGAAGGTCGCGCGCTGTCCCGCCGCCGCCAGCAGCTCCAGCACGCGCGGCGTCACCTCGGGGTCGGGGCCGTCGTCGAAGGTGAGCGCGAGCTGGCCGGGGACCCCGCGCGCGCGGAGCACGGGCCGCGCGAAGAAGCCGCAGCGCTGCCACATCACCCCGACGGCGATGCTGACCAGGAGCGCGACGACGAGCCCTCCCGCCAGGAGCGGCGAGCGCGGGAGGCGCCCGAGCAGCGCGGCCGCCAGCGCCCCCAGACCGGCCAGCCAGAGGCCAGCCAGCAGCAGACGTCCCCCGGCGAAGGCACGGACCGCGCGCATGAAGTCCTCGTAGCGAGCGGCGGCCTGTGACGCCTGCCATGGCGGCGCGCCCGCGCCCGTACTATTATCACCGCTGCAGCGCGGGCGCAGCGATTGTGTGCCGGGCCGCAGGACACGCACGAACGGGAAGGACATGGACGATCTGAAGCAAGAGATCAAGGCGCTCATCATCGAGACCTTGAAGCTGGAAGAGGTGACGCCCGAGGGCATCGACGCCGATCAGCCGCTCTTCGGCGCCGGCCTCGGCCTCGACTCCATCGACGCGCTCGAGCTCACCGTCGCGCTCGAGCGCCGCTACCGCCTGTCCATCGCCGACGAGCAGGTCGGCCGCCGCGCCTTCGCCTCGGTCAGCGCGCTCGCGGCGTTCGTCGCGGAGAACCGCGGCGACGGCGCGCAGCCTCACGCCGGCTGATCCCCATCATGCCACTTGCTGGTGGGCCAAGCCTCCTGCCGGCGCTCGCGGCGCTCGCCATCCTGCTGCCCTGCGCGCCCGCGCTGGCGGGGGGCTCGGAGCTCGATCAGCTCCTGTCCCGCGTGGTCGCCGCCGGCGCGAAGACACGGACGCTGCAGGCGAGCTTCACCCAGCACAAGAGGCTCGCGCTCTTCAAGCAGGAGGTGACCACCCGGGGCGAGCTCTCCTTCCGTCGCCCCGACAGCCTGCGCTGGGAGACCTTCGCGCCGGACGCCGCGCTGCTCCTCGTCGACGGTCAACGAGGGCAGTTCCGCGTCCCCGGAGAGCCGGCGCGCCGCTTCGATCTGCGCGCCGGCAGCGCAGTGAGCTCGCTCATCGGCCAGGTCCTCTTCTGGTTCGGGGTGCGGCCCGCGGACGAGCTGCGGCGTGACTACCAGCTCACGCTCCGGCGCTCCGCCGGCAAGCTGGAGCTCCACCTGGTCCCGCGCACCCCCGCGCTCGTCAAGCACCTCCGCTCGATCGACGTCGAGCTCGCGCCCGACCTGTCGCCGCGGCGGATCCTGGTGGTGCAGATCGAGGGCGACACCACCCGGATCGAGCTCGGCGCGGCGCGCCGCAACGTCCCCCTCCCCGACAAGCTCTTCCGCTGACCTCGACCGCGGGCCGCATGTGTCCCACCTCACCTGCGTCGCGCTCGCCCACCGCCGCGGTTTCAGGGAAAAAACGCCTGTAAACTTGCGCTGCTGGCC
>JAKLHH010000055.1 GCA_022710245.1 Myxococcota bacterium | reverse complement strand
CGCTTCGCCCGAACGGGCGAGCGCCGCCCCTCAGCAGGTCGACGCGGCCCGGCCCGGCGTCGACGCCGGCGCACCGGTCCCCCCGCAGGTCGACGCGGCCCGGCCCGTCAGCGTCGATGCGGGCGCCGCGAACCCGCCGCACCACCGTCGACCGAGACATGCGAGGCCACCCGCGCCCCGCGGCCAGGGGACGCTCCGCATCACCACCGATCCCTGGGCCGAGGTGCGGGTCGATCGCAAGCTCCACGGCGTGACTCCGTCCCTGGCGGAGATCCGGCTCCCGGCGGGCCAGCACGTCGTGCAGGTCCGTAACCCGATGTGCCAGCCGAGGGTGCTGCGGGTCCAGCTGGCGGCGGATGAGATCGTGGTGCGCCACGTGGCGCTGAAGGTGCTCCCGGCCCGGCTCGAGCTGACCGCGCCGGCGGGCTCGGCCGTGTTCCTCGACGGCAGGCAGCTCGGCACCACGCCGCTGCCGCCGCTCACCGTGGCCCACGGCGCTCACACCCTGCGCCTCGTCAGCCCTGCTGGCCAGGAGCGCACCCTGCAGGTCGTGGCGGTCGGGGGCAAGACCACCCGACTGCGGTTCTAACGGCCCGGACTGGTCTATAGTGGACACATGAAGCTGATCGTCGACGATGACGACGGGCCGCGCGAGGTGGAGCTGGAGCGGCGGGTCTCCACCATCGGCAGCGCCGCGGACTGCCAGATCCCGGTCCGCGCGAGGGACGTCGCGCTCCACCACGCGGTGGTCTACCTCGACGTGGAGGGCTATCGCATCGGGACGCGAGGCGACCACCCCGTCCTGGTCCAGGGACAGCCGGCGAAGGGGCAGCTCCTGCGAGGCGGTGACCGGGTCGTGGTCGGCGACGCGACCTTGACGGTCCTCGACGAGCTGCCGGCGGCCGCGGCCGAGGAGCAGTCCGAGCTGCAGCAGGTCGCCGACGCGCTGATCCTCCAGCTGGCGACCTTCAGCCAGAGCGTGCTGGCCCAGGAGGAGTGGCCTCGACCGGCGGAGCTGCTCCTCGAGAGCCTGCTGCGCGCCGTCGGGGCGGAGCACGGCTTCCTGCTGCTCTTCGACGGGGACAGCGCGCGCGTCGTCGCGGCCAACCCCAGCCTGGACCAGCTGGGTGACGACCTGCTCCTCTCCGACTCGATCGTCCAGCAGGTGCTGCGCACCGGGGAGCCCGTGGTGCTCGACGACGCTGCCGCGAGCCCGGACTTCGGCGCCGTGCAGAGCGTGGTCCAGCTCCGGCTGGCCTCGGTGATGTGCGTGCCGCTCCACGTGGGCAGCACGCTGCGGGGCGCGCTCTACGTCGGGCACCGCGGCCGCTGCGGGCTCTTCGGCGGGCGGGCCCAGGCCATCGCCCGGATCTTCTGCGCCCAGGGCGTGCTGCTGCTGGAGAACGCGCGCTACATCGAGTCGCTGCGGGCGAAGGTGTGGGACCTGCACCACCGGCTGGAGCACGCGGGACAGCGAGAGCTCATCGGGGAGAGCCCGCAGATGGAGCGCGTGCTCCAGACGCTGCGGCGGGCGGCGCCGACCGACATCTCGCTGCTGATCACGGGCGAGACGGGGACCGGCAAGGAGCTGACCGCGCGCTTCCTTCACGACGCCTCGCGCCGGGCCTCGGGGCCCTTCGTCGCGGTGAACTGCGCCGCGATCCCGGAGGAGCTGCTCGAGAGCGAGCTCTTCGGCCATGCCCGCGGGGCGTTCACCGGCGCCCAGCGCGACCGTGAGGGCCTCGTCGAGTCTGCGGCGGGCGGCTCGCTGTTCCTCGACGAGGTGGGCGAGCTGCCGCTCAAGCTGCAGCCCAAGCTGCTGCGCGTGCTCCAGGAGCGCAGCTTTCGTCGCGTCGGGGACCCGCGTGACCGTCCGCTGGAGGCACGGATCATCGCCGCGACGAATCGCGACCTGCTCGACGCGCCGAGCTTCCGGCCTGACCTCTACTACCGGCTCGCGGAGCTCGTGGTCGAGGTCCCACCGCTGCGCGAGCGAGGGGGCGACCTGACGCTGCTGGTGAAGTTCTTCCTCCGCCGCTTCGCCTCCGAGCTCGAGCGAGGGGCGACGCGCCTCTCCCGCGCCGCCTGGTCCACGGTCCAGGGCCACCCCTGGCCCGGCAACGTGCGCGAGCTGCGGAACCGGCTGCGCAGAGCCGTGCTGATGTGCGACGAGCCGGAGATCGGCCCCGAGGATCTCGGCTTCGGCCCGACGGAGGGGAGCCGCTTCGAGCCGCTCGCGGAGGCGCGGGATCGCTTCGTGCTGCAGCACGTGCAGCGCGCGCTGGAGCAGACCGGCGGCGACCGTGACCAGGCGGCGGCCCTCCTGGGCATCAGCGTGCGCAGCCTCTATCGCTACCTGAACCCCCGCGGCCAGGACTGACGGGCGGGGTCAGCACCTGCGACTGACGGGCAGGTCAGCACCTCCGACTGACGGTCAGGTCAGCACCTGCGACTGACGGGCAGGTCAGCAACTGCGACTGACGGGCAGGGTCAGCAACTGCGACTGACGGGCAGGGTCAGTGCATGCGCCTCACTGGCCGCCGACGAGCCCGTAGCCGTTGGGCCCCGACGCGAGCTTCACGTTGTCGAGGTAGAGCGTGCGACGAGCGGAGCCGGTCGCCTTGCGCTGCCAGTTCCACTTGTAGATGCCGAGCTTGACGTACGGGCTCTCCATCGGCTCGCCGCAGTCGTCGAGCTCAGGGCTGTTCGCGCCCTCCACGCGGCCCAGCTTGAGGCCGTTCTTCCACACCTCGACGAACCCGTTGCTGGTCTTCGAGGGGCGGAGATGAACGACCAGCTGTAGCCACTGGTGCCTCTGCAGCGGCCCGTGCCACAGGACGTGCTTGCCATAGGTCATGATCCTGGCCTCGTTGTTCTGCGCGACCATGAAGACCGGCGCCGTGGTGTAGGCCGAGCCAAGGGGGCAGTTGTCGGCCCACGTGCTGGGTTTGGTGTGGACCTGAAACGGAGCGCTCTCCATGTCCGTGTCCGCCTCCCAGTTCTCGTAGCGATACCTGAGACCGAGCCAGTACTCCTTCCCGAACTGGAGCCGACCGGTGCCGCCCGCCAGGGTCGCCTCCGCGCGATACGTGTCCCCGGTCGGCGCATAGGCCAGATCGAACTTCCCGGAGTAGCTGCCAGAGGCGACAGGAGAGGTCGCGACCGTGAACGTGCCCCCGGCCGTCGTGTCAGGGGCGTACTTACCCGCCACACCCGACTCGAAGCCATCATTGAAGAGGAGCGTCGCCGTCCCCCCGGGGAGGCTGGATTGGGTCTCGTAGGTGGAGGGGTCCTCTTCGTCGGAGAGGCCGAGCTCCGCTCCGCAGCCCGGGTCAAGGAGGAGCAGGGGCGCGAGCATGACCAGCTGCGCGAGGCGCCTCAGCGCGCGACGTACCACGATCAACAGCTCTCTTCGGTTCACAGCGTCCTCTCTTTCTCAGGTTGCGGTGCTCTGCCGGGCACCTTCGCGTTCTGGTGGTTGCACGCGGCGGACCAGCAGCGTCGCGGCCTCACCTGACCTGAGCTGGAGGTGGAGCGCGGTCGCAGCGATGCCAGATCTGTCACCCTGGCAGGCGCCGCTGGCGACGCTCCGAACGTGACCCGGCGAGATCGCGTGGCTTCTTCGCTGGACACGTCTGTCAGCACGACCCGCGCGGCGGCGACCCCTTCGGACAGATCTGGCAAAGAACTCCACGAACCCATCTCTGCCCGTCGACGCGCGCAGGGGTTGAACGACCAACGACGCCTGCCAGTCGTGATCCGTCCCTCGTATCAAGGCTGCGACGCCTGCCTGCTCCGCGCCTGCCTGCTCCGCGCCTTGAACCACCAGGGCGGCGGTGTTAACGTCGACGACTCGAGACACCGGGTGAATGAGATGGGTATGCGATGGCGCGTCCTCGCGTTCGTCGTGCTCTCCCCGGCGCTGACTGCTTGCGTGCGAGCAGGCTTCAATGGGCCGAGCACGGACGCGTCCGGCCGCGATGGCGCCGGAGCCACCGATGGCGCCAGCGCCACCGATGGCAGGAGGGACAGGGCGCCGGATCAGGGGCCGCTCACGCTGACCTCCGGCATGGCGCAGCGCCACGGCGGGTCGTCTGCCCAGCCCGGAGAGCTCGGGGCCTCGGTGGCCGTGGACACGAAGGGCAACGTCTACATCGCCGGTGCGGTGAACGCCACCGGGGGAGGGGGCACTCGCGACATCTTGCTCTGGAGCACCGACGCCGCAGGTACGCTGCGCTGGACGAAGACGGTGGGCGGGAGCGGGGAGGACTACGCGACCGGCATCGTCGCGCTCGGCGACGCCATCTATGTCGTGGGTCAGTTCGCCGGCGGCGCGAGCGCGGCCGTCAACTTCGATGGCGCGATCCTCACTCCCCACAACGCCAACGCGGAGGGCTTCATCTGGCGCCTGGACGCAAATGGCTCGACCGTCGCGGGCTGGCCGCGCGTGCTCGGGGGGGCGGGCTGGGATCGCGCGGCCGCCATCGCGGTGAGCCCGGCGGGCGAGCTGCTGGTCGCTGGCCAGTTCGCCGCGAGCATCGACCTCGGCGGAGGCGTCATCACGAGCCACGGAGCCGCCGACCTCTTCGTGCTGAAGCTCTCAGCGGGTGGAGCCCACCAGCTCTCGGCAGGCTTCGGAGGGACCGGGCTTGACACCGCGGAGGCCATCGCCGTCGACGCGGCGGGCAACCTCTTCGTGACCGGCTCCTTCTCGGCGACCGTCGACCTCGGAGGCGGGCTCAGCGCGGTCAGCCGCGGCGGCACGGACGCCTTCCTCCTCGCGCTGGACAACCAGGCCAAGCCACGCTGGGTGATGGCCGCCGGGAGCCCGCTGGACGACACCGGAAGCCGCCTCGCGCTCAGCGGGCAGGACGTCTGCGTGGCTGGCGGCTTCTACGACACGCTCACCTTCGCTGACGCCAGCGCGCTGGTGAGCGGCGGCGACTGCGACGTCTTCCTGACATGTCTCGCCGCCAGCGACGGGGCACGGCGCTGGGCCAGAGCCTTCGGCGGCGCGCAGTGCGACAGCGCCGGCGGGCTCGCGCGCCACCCGGGCGGGCTGCTCTACCTCGCCGGCTCCATCGGCGCCCCGGCGACCCTCGGAGGCCCGCCGCTCGTCCCCAGCGCCCGTGACCTCTTCGTCGCCGCGTATGCGAGCGATGGGAGTCATCGCTACTCTGGAGCCTTCGGCGGCGCGGGCGACGACGTGGCGGAGGGGCTCCTGATCACCGCCCAGGGGGCGCTCGTGGTGAGCGGCCGCATCTCCCAGGCCGTCGACCTGCTGGGCATTCCACTGCAGAGCGCCGGCCACTGGGACGCCTTCGTCTGGCGACTCGCGAGCAACTGATCACGGAGCAGCTGGCCCGAACGTCCAGGTACAGCACTGCCCCACGAGGCGGCCTGGGCAGCGGCGCTCTACAACGTGCGCGAGGCGGTCGCGCCAGCGCTGCTCCTCGAGTCCACCCGGCCGACGGGGCATGCACGTCGCCCTGGCACCGGGGGGGGGGGGCCCGCCTCGCACCGGCGGCCCTGCTGCGCGCTCGCCGCCGCCCGGGTCCCCCTCGGTGACGAGCCGCTGCGCAGCGACCCGGAGGGTGTCCTCACCTCGGCGGATCCCGGTCTTCCTGCTGTCGGGGAGCGCCGGTAAGGGCGTTGACATAAGGGAGCCGCACGCGCAGCGTGCCGATGAGCTGGTGAACGTGGCGCTCCAGCCAAGAGCCGAACGGCTCGATGCCGTCCGGCGCGATGGGGACCTCGGGCATCAGGTCCTGCTCCTCGATGGCGCCGTCATCGCAGAACGGATAGATCGGGTGCTCGCCCGTTTCAGAGGTCACGCGCGTGTCCATCGCATAGCCGTAGCGCCCCCACCCGCCATGGAAGACCAGCGCACGATCGTAGCCGCGGCCGGGATACTCAGCCTCGAGGTGAGGGGCGTGGTGGAGCGCACCCCCAGCGATCTGGAGGCAACACCAACCGGCGCCGTGAACGTTCCCCACATGGAACATGGGGAGGTTGCTGTCGATCGCCGCGTGAACGATCCACGTGATGGACCCGTAGCGTCGACCGAAGTACTCGAACGAAGAGCCGGCCTTCTCAGTCGGTCGGGGCTTCGTCCAGCTGTTGAAGCTGGGCCGATGCCAGTCGATCGCGGCCGGGCCCCAGCCGTGCTCCGCGAGCGTGGAGCGCCCGCCGTCGCTCGTGGGATCGAGCTCCTCGACGAGGAAGTGCCCGCGCGGCAGCTCGCGCGAGAGCGCTCGCAAGCGCCTCATGGTCTCGTCGACGGCTGCGTACGGATCGGGCGCCGGGACGAGCGGCGCGATGGTGGGGTCGGGCGGGGCGTCCGTCAGATAGATCTGCTGGAGCCGAAAGCCGTCCGCCTCGTGGCTCGCCACGAACTCCTCCAGCTGTCGGACGGCGGTCTCCGGCGAAGAACAGGATGTGCGATGGCGCCCCAGCGATCGCCGGCCGGGTGCGCCGGTGGACTCTACGACGTCAGACCCGACGATCGAGACCTCCCAGGTCTCGCCCGTGCTCCGGTAGCGACGCGCGATGTGCCCGAAGGGCAGGAGCGCGAATGGCGTCCCCTCGATGAAGCCTGCTGCGAGGGCGAGCTCGACCATCTCGTCTGCTTCCCTCACGGGAACCACCGTCGTCTCGAAGCGGTCCGGGGCGCCCGAGCGCAGCGTGACCGTGTCGCAGCGCTGTTCGAGATCGAGGAGCTCCCGCGCGAGGAGGTCGAAGAGGGTGCGGCGTTGCGGGTGCGACTGTGCTTGCATCTCTAGCCTGCATTTGGTCACAGGATGAGGGCCTGCCGGCGCGCCTGGCCCCGTGGTTCGAGTGACATCTTTGCCCGCCTGGCCTGGCGCCGCAAGCGCCCCTCGGATTCGCCCGGGTTCGCCCTTCTCGCGTCCTGCGGACGTTCCGCGATGAGGGATCGCCTGACGCTCCTCGACGGCCGGCCGGGACGGCGCCCTTGCGACCATGCTCCTCGACGCGGACAGCGAGGTGCGCGAGCGGGCCCTCCACCTGGCGCGACGCCGACCCGCTGGTGCCTGCAAGGCAGCCGCCGCGGCTAGCGCGCCGTCCAGGCAGCAGACCGAGCCAGCAACCAGCAACCACATTGCCGTCCGCCCCGGGATCGGCAAGAATCCGGGCATGGCCTCGCTGCGCGACCTCTTCCTGGCGGCGCTCCCCGCCGAGTGTCAGGCTGCCTTCGCCTCCGAGCCGGAGCTGGAGGCCGCGCTCACCCGGCTCCTCGCGCGCGCCGCGGCGCCCTGGCCGACCATCACGCTCACCCCCGAGGTCTTTCTCCCCTTCCTGGCGGCGCGGCAGCGCGCCGGCGAGGGCCTCGCCGCGCTCGAGGAGCTGAACGTGATCGACCTCTACCTCGCTTGCGGCTGCAGCGCGCGCGTGGAGGCGGCGGCGGAGGAGTTCTCGCGGCGCCTCTTCCCCGAGGTGAACCACGCGCTCGCCGCGCTCGAGGTGCCGCGCGAGGTCGTCGAGGACGTGCGCCAGGGCCTCTTCGACCGCCTCTTCCTCGGGGACGAGCGGCAGCCCGCGCGCATCCGCCACTACCGCGGCGAGGGGGACCTGGTCACCTGGATCCGCGTCGTGGTGGTCCGCTACGCGATCGACCTCCTGCGCCGCGGCAACCGCGAGCTGCCGACGGATCAGCTCCCCGAGCTGGCGGCGCGCGAGGAGGACCCCGAGCTCCGCTACCTGAAGCAGCGCTACGGCGAGGAGTTCAAGGTCATCTTCGAGGAGGTCCTCGCCTCGCTCTCGGCCGAGGAGCGGAACCTGCTCCGCTACCAGCTCGTCGAGCGCCTCACCCTGGAGCAGATCGCGGCCCTGCACAGCGTGAACCGCTCGACGGTGGTTCGCTGGTTCCAGAAGCTGCGAGAGAAGCTCCTCTCGCGGACCCGCAAGGGGCTCGAGCGGCGGCTGCGCATCTCGCGCACCGAGTTCGAGAGCGTGATGCGGCTGATCCAGAGCCAGCTCCACGTCAGCCTGCAGCGGCTCCTCGAGTAGCGCCCCGCCGGCCCCCCGCGGCCGTCTTTGCTGCGCCCCGCTGCGCCCGAGCTCGCTTGACCTCGCGACCGGCCCGGCCCGAAGATGCCGGGGTGAGCTGCCCCGACGACGGCACGCTGGTCCGGCTGCTCGACGCCGAGCTGGACGCCGACTCACGACGCGCGCTCGAGGCGCACGTCGACGGCTGCCCCGCGTGCCAGGCGCTGATGGCGGCGCTGGCGCGGGTCGCCGCGATGAGCGGTGGGGCCAGGCAGCAGGCGACGCCCGACGGGGAGTCACCGCTCGCTCCCGGCGACCTGGTCAGTCAGTACCGCATCGTGCGCCTCGAGGGGCGCGGCGGGATGGGCGAGGTCTACCTGGCGCGCGACACCCGCCTCGGCCGCCGGGTGGCGCTGAAGGTGCTGGCCCCGCGCCTCTGGGACTCGCCGGAGGAGCGCGAACGCCTCCTCCTCGAGGCCCAGACGACGGCGCGCTTCGCTCACCCGCACATCGTCACGCTCTACGAGGTCGGCGAGCACCGCGGCCGCCCCTTCCTCGCGCTCGAGTACCTCGACGGGCAGACGCTCCGGCAGCGCCTCGCCGAGGGCACGCCGGGGCAGCGCGAGGCGGCGCGCCTGGCCCTCGCGATCGCCTCAGCGCTGGCCGAGGCCCACGCGAACGACGTCGCGCACGGCGACCTGAAGCCGGAGAACATCCTCATCCCGCGCGACGGCCGGCTCCGCGTGGTGGACTTCGGCCTCGCCTGGGTGGGCCACGGTGAGGGCGCCAGCGGCTCCAGCCCCGGCGGCACCCCCGCGTACCTGGCTCCCGAGCGCCGCGCCGGGGCGCCCCCGTCGCCGGCGAGCGATGTCTGGGCGCTCGGCCTGATCCTCTGCGAGCTCGCGACCAGCGAGCCGCCCGCGCGCGAGGTCTGGCCGCTGCCCGCCGGCCTGCCGCCCGGGCTGCGCGGCCTGGTCGAGGCCTGCCTCGCCGTCGCGCCGGCGCGACGCCCCGACGCGGCGGAGCTGGTCGCCCGGCTGGAGGGGCTGCTCCGTGCCGGGGACGCGCCCGCCGGTGCGCCCTTCCGCGGGCTCACCGCCTTCGCCGAGGAGCACGCCGCCCACTTCTGCGGCCGCGAGGACGAGGTCGCCGCCTTCGTCGAGCGCCTGCGCCACGCGCCGGTGCTCCCCGTGGTCGGCCCCTCGGGCACCGGCAAGAGCTCGCTGGTCCAGGCCGGCGTGATCCCGCGCCTCAGGGAGCAGGCCCGCTGGACGGTGATCGTGCTGCAGCCCGGGCGTGACCCGCTGCGCGCCCTGCAGGCGGCGGTGCTCGAGGCCTGCGGAGAGAGCGCGCCCCCGGGAGCCGACCGCCTGGCGGAGGAGCCCGAGCGGCTCGGGCTGCTGCTCCTCGACCTCGCCGCGCGCCGCGGGGGCCGCGTGCTCCTCGTCGTCGACCAGCTCGAGGAGGCCTTCACGCTCGTCGAGGACGCCGCCACCCGCGAGCGCTTCGTCAGCGCCGTCTGCAGCGCCGCCGACGAGGCCTCCGACCCGGTCCGCGTCACGCTGACCCTGCGCGAGGACTTCCTCGGGCAGCTCGCCCGCCTCCCGGCCGGGCGCCAGGCGCTGACCCAGGTGATGGTCCTCGCCCCACCCGCGGCGCGAGCGCTCGAGCAGATCCTGACCCGCCCCCTGCAGCTCGCGGGCTACCGCTTCGAGGAGCCGACGCTGGCGCGGGAGATGGTTGCATCAGTGGCGGGAGAGGTCGCCTGCCTGCCGCTGCTCCAGTTCGCGGGCGAGCAGCTCTGGCAGCGCCGCGACGAGGCGCGGCGGGTGATCACGCGCGCCTCCTACCTGGAGCTCGGCGGCGTCGCTGGCGCGCTCGCCCGCCACGCGGACGGCGTCCTGGCGGCGCTCCCCGACGACGAGGTCCGCCTCGCGCGCGAGCTACTGCTGCGCCTGGTGACCGGTCAGGGGCTGCGCCGCGTCCTCACCCGGCGCCAGCTGCTCGAGGGGCTGGCTCCGGCGGCCGGCGGGGTCCTCGCGCGCCTGACCGCCGCGCGGCTCGTCACCGCCCGCCGCGGGGAGGGCGAGGACGCCGAGCTGCAGCTCGCCCACGAGGCGCTGCTCGCGGCCTGGGATCGCCTGCGCCGCTGGGTCGACGAGGAGCGCGGGGAGCGGCGCCTGCTCGAGGAGCTGGAGCAGGCGGCCGAGCTCTGGAGCCGCCGCGGGCAGCGGGAGGACGAGCTCTGGCAGGGCGACGCGCTCGCCGAGGCGCAGCGCGCGCTCGATCACGGCGTCAGCTGCCCCGCCGCCGTGCGCTGCTTCGTCGAGGCCGGGCGCCGTCGGCAGCGGCGCCGCCTCTGGCGCGGCCGCTCGCTCCTCGCCGCGGCCTTCGCGGGGCTGGCCCTGATCGCCGGCTTCCTCGCCTACAAGGAGCGCGAGGCGAGCCGCCAGCGGGAGCGCGCCGAGCACGAGCGAGGCGCCGCCGAGCTGACCAGCGCCCGCGAGGCGCTGGCGAGCGAGGACATGGTCCACGCGCGCGCCGCGCTGCGCGGCGCCTTCGAGGCCGAGGACTCGCCGCTGGCGCGGACGCTCTGGTGGCGGCTCGCGCAGCACCCGCTCCGCTGGCGGCTGCGCCTCGGCGACGACATCTTCGCGGTGGACGCCTCGCCGCGCGGGGAGCTCATCGCGGTCGGCTGCGGCGACCACGACGTCTACCTGATCGACGCACGCACGAGCGCCGTGCGCCGCGTGCTGCACGGGCACCATGATCAGCTCGGCGCCGTGGCCTTCTCCCCCGACGGCGACCTCCTCGCCTCCTCCGGCCTGGACGGCGCGATCTGGCTCTGGCAGGTGGCGCGCGGCGCGGGCCGCCCGCTGCAGGTCCCCGCCGGCCCCCGCGGCGGCACCGACCGGGGAGGGGCGCTGCTCGCCTTCAGCCCCGACGGCGCCTGGCTCGCCGCCGGCCGTCGCGACGGCAGCGTCCAGCTCTGGCGGCTGCCCTCCGGCGAGCCCGCCGGCGCGCTGCGCGGCCACCGGGGCGCCGTGCACGTCCTCGCCTTCGATCGCCGCGGACGCCTCGCCAGCGGCGGCGCCGACGGCAGCGTGGTGCTCTGGGCCGCTGATCGCTCGCTCGAGCGCCGGCTCGAGGCGCACCGCGCCGAGGTCGTCGGGCTCAGCTTCGCGCCCGACGGCCTGACCCTGGCGAGCGGCGGGCTCGACCGCAGCGTCCGCCTCTGGTCGCGCGAGGGCCGCCTGCTCGAGGAGCTGAGGGGAGACCAGCCCGCCTACGCCGTCCGCCACAGCCCCGACGGGCGCACGCTGGTGATCGGCGGGCAAGAGCACGTCCTGCGGGTCTTCGACCTCGCCTCGCACCGGGTCATCGCCCGGCTCACCGGGCACAGCAGCACCATCACCGGCGCCGCCTTTCTCCCCGACGGGACCCTGGTCACGGGCAGCCTCGATCGCACGGTCCGCCTGCAGGAGCCGCGCGAGCCGCCGCAGCGTCCCGCCCCGGCGAGCCACGCGACGCGGGTGCACGGGGTCAGCTTCAGCCCCGACGGACACCTCCTCGCCACGGCCAGCGAGGACCGGAGCGCGCGCGTCTGGGACGTGGCGGCGGGGGCGCCGAGGCTGGTCCTCAGCGGGCACACGGACACCGTCTGGGAGACCGCCTTCAGCCCCGACGGCAAGACCCTGGCGACCAGCAGCGGCGACCGCAGCGTGCGCCTCTGGGACGTCGCCACCGGCGAGGAGCTGGCGCGCCTCTCCGGCCTCGGCGGGCCCGCCTACGGCCTCGACTTCAGCTCCGACGGGAAGCTCCTCGCCGCTGGCAGCGTGGACCGCACGGTCCGCGTCTGGGACGTCGCCGCGCGCCGGGAGCTGCAGCGCCTCACCGGACACACGGGGCGAGTCTACGGGCTGCGCTTCAGCCGCGACGCCGCTCGGCTCGCCTCGGGGGGCCTCGACGGCAGCCTGCGCATCTGGCGCACGCAGGGCTGGACGGCGGAGCGGACGCTCGCCGCGGGGCCGGCGCTCTACGGGGTCGACTTCAGCCCCGACGGCCGCTCGCTGGTGACCGGCGGGGCCGACGGGGCGGTGCGCCTGTGGGACCTCGCGCGCGGCGACCAGCGCGTGCTCGCGCAGCTCCCCGCGCGGGCGTACTACCTCGCCTTCCACCCCGACGGCCGCCGCGTGGGCGTGCCGGCCTCCGACGGGCTCGGCCGGATCTATCCGCTCGCGGGTGGCGCGCCCCAGCTCCTCGGCCGCCACCACGGCGAGGCGAACTTCCTCCGCTTCAGCCGCGACGGCCGCCTCGCCGTCACCACCGGCGACGACGGCACCGTCCGCCTCTGGGACGTCCAGCGCAGCCGGCCCGCCTGGTGGGCGCGCGGCCTCGAGGAGCCCCTCGAGGTGATCAGCCATCGCGACCGTCTGGCCTCGAGCCCCCGCTGGCGCGAGGCGCTCGCCGGTGCGCGCCTCGCCGCGCGCCACCGCGGCTCGCTCTGCCTGCTGGACGCGCGCGGCCTGGAGCTGTGGGAGCCAGAGGCGGACCGCCGGCTCTGGCGGCAGCCGCTCGCGCCGCGCCCCGACGGCGACGACTCCGGCGGTGACGATCGGCTGCTCACTCGCGGCGGCTGCGTGCTCCTGCAGCGCGGTCGGGTCACGCGCCACGAGGCGCCCGGCCGCGCGCGGGTGCTGGTCGAGCGAGGAGCCACCGCGCTGGCGGCCGACGGCGCCGAGGAGAAGGTGCTGGTGGGCGTGGGCGAACAGGTGCTCGAGGTCTCGCTCGCTGGCCAGCGCCTGCGCACCTATCCGGCGAGCCGCCCCGTCACCGCCATCGCGTCCGTCGAGGGCGGCCTCGCGCTCGGCTACTCCGACGGCACCATCGAGGTGCTGCGCACCGACGGCGGCCGCGGCGTGCCGGCGGGCTCCCTCGCGGGCGCGCCGACGGCGCCGGTCCGTCACCTGGCCCTGGGCCCGATGGACACCATCGCGGTGGGCTGGGGCAGCGGCCACGTCGGGCTCTGGGACCTCCTCACCGGAGAGCGCCTGCTCCACACGCGCCTGCACGGGGCGATCACCTCCCTCGCGCGCGAGGGCGCCCGCGTGCTCGCGGTCAGCGAGCTCGGCGGCGAGCAGCGGTGGGACCTCGGCTACCTGAGCGCCGACTACTGCGCGCTGCTGCGCGAGGTCTGGGCGCGCGTGCCCGTGCGCTGGCGCGACGGCCGCGCGGTGCTCCGCGAGCCGCCGCCGCGGCACCGCTGCGCGCCCTCGCCGCGCTAGATCAGCGATCACGATCCTCATCTAGCGGCGCTCCCGAGTCACGTCATCCGTGGAGAGCGCAAACGCCCGCCCCGCTCCTCGAGCGCGGCGAGCAGGGAGGTCACAGATGCTTGAGCAGGATGGTGAGCTGCGGGCGGTCCTCGGCGCCGCTCGGCTCCAGCGTGAACACGAAAGCGAGCGGCGAGGCGCCGAAGCTGACCTTGACGTCGCATCTCCTCGGAGCGGGCACGATCGGGCTTTGCAAGGGCGCCCGGGCATGGGAGAACGGCGGGAGGAGTACGACGGTCGATGCGTTTCCGGCTGCTCATCCCGACCCTCGCCGCGGCCTGCCTCGCGATCAGTATGGAGGCGTGCACCGGCGGCAGCGCGCGCCCGGCGGCGGGGGAGCCCGCGGTGATCCGCGTCGGCTACTTCGCCAACCTCACCCACGCGCAGGCGGTGCTCGCGGTCCACTCCGGGGAGCTGGGGCGCGCGGTGGCGCCGGCCGTCCTGCAGACCCGGATCTTCAACGCCGGCCCCTCGCTGATCGAGGCGCTCTTCGCCGGTGAGATCGACCTCGGCTACGTCGGACCGGGCCCGGCCATGGCCGCGCACGGGCAGAGCCGCGGGCGTGGGGTGCGCGTCGTCGCGGGCGCGGTGATGAACGGCGCGCTGATCGTGGCGCGCAAGGGCTCCGGGATCACGCGGCTCGCCGAGCTGCGCGGCCGGCGCCTCGCCACCCCGCAGCTCGGCAACACCCAGGACATCGCTGCCCGCACCTACCTGACGCAGGTGCTGAAGCAGCCCGACGCGAGCAACGTGGTGCCGATCCCCAACGCCGAGCAGGTCGCGATGATGGCGCGCGGCGAGATCGACGCCGCCTGGACCCCTGAGCCGTGGGCCACCCGGCTGGTGCTCGAGGCAGGCGCTCAGGTCCTCGCCGAGGAGCACCAGGTCCGCGAGCTCTGGCCAGGCGGCGAGGTGGCCCTGACGCTGGTCGTGGCCGCGCCGGCCTTCGCCGAGCGCGCGCCTCGCCTCCTCGAGCAGGTCCTCACCGTCCACCGCAGCTGGACCGCGCGCCTGAAGCAGGCGCCGCGCCAGCACCTGCCCGCCCTCGCGGCGGCGCTCGAGGCGCTCACCGGCAAGCGGCTGCCGGGCCAGGTGCTGGAGCAGGCGATCGGCCACGTGCGCTTCTCCGACGAGCCCTCCGAGGAGACGCTGCGCACCCTCGCGCGCTGGAGCCAGGCGCTCGGCTTCGCCAAGCAGGCCCCGGCCCTGACCGGGCTGATCGACCGCAGCGTGCTCCGCCGCCTGGAGGCCCGCGGTGGCCGCTGAGCGCGCGACCCGCGGCCGCCTCGAGCTGCGCCGCGTGGAGAAGCGCTTCGGCTCGGAGCCGGCGCTGGCCAGGCCCGACGGGGAGAGCGCCGCCGGGGAGCTCGGCGAGCCCGCGCTCAGGCGCCTCGATCTCTCGGTGGAGCCTGGCGAGTTCGTCGTCGTCGTCGGACCCAGCGGCTGCGGCAAGA
>JAKLHH010000549.1 GCA_022710245.1 Myxococcota bacterium | reverse complement strand
TGGCTCGAGCGCCGCTTCGTGCAGCGCGCGCACGCCGCGCTCACCGTGCGCGTGGCGGTGGTGAAGGAGGGCCGGCTGCGGCTCCTCGGCGAGGGCGACGCGGCGGCGGAGCTGGAGGGGGTGGAGCTCAGCCTCCTCGACCTCAAGCTCCCGGCGAGCGAAGACGGCGGGCCCCTCACCGGGAGCGGCGGGCTGCGCCTGACGGCGCGCCGGCTGCGGCTGGGCGACTGGGTGATCGAGCGCCTGGTGCTCGAGGGCAAGCTCGACGGGAGCAAGCTCGTGGTCAGCAAGCTCGCCGGCTCCACCCTCGGCGGGACCGTCGCGCTGAAGGGGAGCATCGCGCTGGTGAAGAGCGCGCTCGGCCCGGTGCAGCTCTCGGGTCCGGTCGAGCTCCGGCCCGAGGGCGCGGACGGCCCGCAGGTGACCGGGACGCTGCAGCTCCGGGGCAAGAGCCCGGCCGCGCTCACCCTCGACGGCCAGCTGAAGGCGAGCAAGCCGCTCGCGGCCGCGAAGGGCAGCGTGCGTCCGACGCCCGCGGTGAAGCTCAAGCTGCGGGTGGGCAAGCAGCAGCTGCGCGGCACGCCGGGGGCGTGGGAGCTTCGGTAGATATGGAGCTTCGGTAGAACAGATCCTCGCCGGCTCTTGCGGGTGCAGGCACCGCGTGAGTTAATCCGGGCGTTGCTCGACGACCTCGAACACATCGCCAACACTCTCAGCGACAGTGACCGTCACTGGTGGCCGTTCGTCTTCCTGCGCCCCCCGCGCGAGGTGCGCATCAGCACCGCGCGCTCGGCGCTGCTCGCGGTCCTCTACGGCGTCTTCGCCGGTGTCCTCGGGAACCTGCTCCTCGCGCTCGTCGGCAAGCGCCTCAGCCCCTGGCTGCTCCCCGTCGGGGTCACCCTCGGCTGCTTCGTCGCCATCCGCCTGCTCACCGCCACCTTCTGGAACCGGCGCGCCGCGCGGCTGGCGCGAGGCCGGCCGCCGGGCTGGCCACCGCCGGACCACCCGGGCTGAAGGAGGCCGCGGCGCGCCCGCGTGTTATCATCGCGCCCGTGTCGCGCGCGGAGACCACGTCGCCCTTCCGGCTCCCCAGCCTCCCCCCCGAGGTGGACCGGCGCCTGCGCGACGAGCTCCACCGCGGCGAGCGGCGCCAGCGCGCGGCGATCGACGGCGAGAGCGACCAGACCATCGTCGAGAGCGTCAACCCGCCCGTCGACCTCGTCGTGACGGCCGCGCCGCGCCTCACCGTCGGCGGCACCCTCGTCGTGCCCCGCCGCGTCGCGAGCCCGGAGGGCGAGCGTGACCTCGAGGAGCGCTTCGAGCTCCGCGAGCAGCTCTCCAGCGAGCGCAACATCGCGGGCGATGTCTTCCGCGCCGCCCGCTACTGGGACGGCGTCCTCTACGGCGACGTGGTGCTGAAGAAGCCCAAGTCGGCGCTGCGCAGCAACCCCGAGGAGTACCGCCGCGTCCACCTCGAGCTCGAGCGCGAGGGGCTGAACCTCACCCGCTTCCGCCGCCACCCCGGGCTGCTGGCGCCGTCGGGCCCGTCCTTCGTCTGGGACTCCGAGCTCATCATCCAGACCCAGTACCTCCCCTGGAGCTTCGGCGAGTACCTGCGCTACTTCACCGACGAGCGCTGGCTGACCGTGGCGCTCGCCGGCCTCGCGGGCCAGGTGCTGGGGGCGATCGACCGGCTCGCCAGCACGCGCGACGCCGAGGGGCCGCACGGCTGGGCGCACGTGGACCTGAAGGGCAGCCACCTGCGGCTCGACTACCGCGAGCCCGAGGGCAGTCCGGGGCGCTGGGTGATCGTGATCATCGACCTCGACAGCGTGATCCCGGTGGGGCCGATCGGCTTCCGCGGCGCCAAGTACAACCGCGCCTGCGTCGACCCCGAGAAGTTCATGGCGCTCCACGACCCGGGGCAGCTCCTCACCGCGGATCCGACCGAGACGGTCTACTCGCTCGGCGTCACCTTCATCACCGCGATCGCCGAGGGGCTCGGGGTGCTGCCGGAGCGGCGCGGCTTCAGGCCGCTCGGTCTCAGACAGGAGGGCTCGCGCGTGGTGCTCGGCGACGAGGCGGAGCTGCGCGCCGAGCTCGAGCGCGTGCGCGCCGTCGACCGCCGGAACCTCGCGGCGGTCTTCCTGGCGAACCGCGAGCGGCGGCTCGCGCTCGGCCTCCCGGCCGACGACCCCGACGAGCTCCGCGAGCTCCTCGCCGAGTCGGCGACCGTGCCGCGCCCGGATCCGCTCCCCGAGCCGGGCTACCCGCCGGAGTGGTGCGTGCACCCGCGGCTCCTGGTGGCGCTCGCCGAGTGCCTGCAGCCGCGCGCGACGCGGCTCGACGCGAGGCGCCTGCAGGCGGTCTTCGCCTACCTGCAGCGCGAGGCCTGAGCCCTCCTCCCCGGTCAGCGGCTCGCCCGCGCCAGCCTTCGCGGCGGCAGCGCCTCGGCGACGACTCTCCCCGCGAGGCGGTCAGCCGGGGGCGGCCAGTCGAGCTCGAGGAGCGCTGCGATGGTGGGCACGACGTCGGCGAGCCGCAGGGTCCGCCGCGTGGTGACGAGCCCGCGCGCCGGGATCGCGCCGCCCCCCGCGAGCAAGAAGACCCGCGCTGACTCCGGCGCGTCGGCGCCGTGCGAGACGAAGTCGTCGGCCCGCCCGTGGTCGGTGGTGAGGAGCACGCTCGTCTCCTCGCCGTAGGCGCCGAGGCTGGCGAGCGCCTCGTGCAGCGCGCCGACGAAGCGGTCCGCCTCGCGCAGCGCCGCGAGGTAGCGATCGTAGCGCCCCTGGTGCGCGTGCTCGTCGGTGTCCCCGAGGCCGACGACCAGCAGCCGTGGCCGCGCCAGGCGCAGGTAGGTGAGCGCGAGCGCGGCGGTGTGGCGATCGGGGCGGTAGCCGGGGTCGCCCGGCCAGGAGGCCTCGCGTTCGCCGGCGAGGAGCAGCCCTGCGGCGTCCGGCCAGCGGCCGAGCTCGCCGCGCGTGGCCCCGCTCCGCTGGCCGACCGCGGCGATCAGGCTGGTGGGCTCGGCGGTCGCGGCGCGCTCGATGCTCGGCCACGAGGTGAAGAGCGCGACCTCGTCTCGCCGCAGGCCCGCGCGCCTGCGGAGCTCGTCGAGCGCGGTGGGCGCCGTGACCCGCGGGCAGTCGTTGTCGAGGCAGCTCGCGCTCGGGCGACCGCCGAGGAGCTCGAGGTAGCCAGGGAGCGAGACCGGGCTGCGGCCGGTGGCGAGCATCAGCCCGCGGCCTGGCGCGCCGAGCGCGACGCCGCCGTCGACGAGGTGACGATAGCTGTGCGGGAGCAGCGCGCGCGCGTCCGCGGAGCAGCCAGGCACGCCGGCGCCGCGCGCGAGCCGCCCGTCGACGCCGCCGAAGATCTCCTGCCAGCGGACGCCGTCCACCATCACCAGCACCACGTTGCGGGTGCGGCCGCCGGCGCGCGCGGAGGATCCCCCGCCGCGCCGCTCGGCCTCGCGCACCGCGGGCGGCTGGCAGACGGAGATCAGCTCGGGGTCGGGAGTCGGCCTGAGGCAGCTCCCGAGGCCGAGCGCCAGACCCGCGCAGATCATCATCGCTCGTCTCATGCCCTGGAGGGTGCACGAGGCTTGCCACGCGAGGGTGGCGGGCGGGTGAGCTCTTCGTGCGGGTCGCGCGACAGGGCGGTGGTGCGGCGATGACGGTCGGGTGTCGCGGTCGGCGGCGGCGACCGCGAGGAGTGCCGACCGTCAGGCGATCAGCAGCCGGGCGGTGCGCCCGGCGTGCCGCCGTCGCCGGCGGAGCCGGCCCAGGAGGTGCTCTCCGCGCACCAGCTCGCGGGGTTGCTGTGACTGGCCGCGCTGTTCTTCAGCGAGAGGCTGGCGCCGTCCGGGATGGTCCACCCGGCGCCGTAGCTGACCTGGTCGACGACGGCTCCGCCCTGGTCGAGGAGGATCACCTCGTCGCCGCTGTTGGCGAGCGCGAAGCTGGAGTAGACGTACTGGACGCTGACGCCACCGTTCCTGGCCTTGTCGCTCGAGCGGCCGAGCACGAGCGCGCCGCCGGCCTGCAGGTAGAGCGGCCCGCCGGCAGCGATGACGTGCAGGTCGATGCTACCGTCCTTGAGGGTCCAGCCGTTGATGTTGACCGCGGTCCCGCCGAGGTTGCGGAGCTCGAGCCACTCGCCGTCCACGTCGGCGGCGGCCTTCGGGTTGATCATCAGCTCGCTGATCACCACGACGCCGGGCTTGGGCTTGGCCAGGTCGGGCTTGAGGACGTCGGGCTTGGCGAGGTCGGGCTTGGCGAGATCGGGCTTGGGCTTGAGGTCGGGCTTGGGAAGGTCGGGCTTGGGCTTCACGTCGGTCATGGGGAGGTCGGGCTTGGCCAGGTCCGGCCTGGCGAGGTCGCGCGTCGCGAGGTCGCTCCTGGCGAGGTCCGGCGTCGCGAGGTCGAGGCTCACGCGGCCATCCCGGGCGCCCGACGCGTCGCGCTCCGCCCTGAGGTCTCCGGGCCGTGGCTCCACGCCGGCGAGCCGATCGCGGGCGGTGCGCCCGGCGTCCGTGGCGACGAGCAGCTGGCAGCGGCCCTGGGAGCCGCAGCTGTAGCCCTCCGGACAGAGGGGCGCCGCGGGGTCGCAGTCGAGGGGGGAGGGACCCAGCTTCGGCCCAGCGCACGCCGCCAGCTGGACGAGCAGCGTGGCGCCGAGGATGGTCCAGGTCGCGGTGCACGTCGAGGTCTTCACGAGCGGCAGGATGGCCAGGGCTCGCGGCGAGTCCGAGGAGGCCAGGTGACGTGATCGTGGCGGCCGCAGCCCCGGCGCGCGAGCTCACCCCGAGGCCGCCTCGGAGCGAGCGCGAGGGAGCGCGCGGGCCATGCGGCGCCAGCGGCACCGGAGCAGCGACAGCCCGCTGGCCCAGCCGACCTGCAGCACCTCGTCGCGCGCGTCGAGGCGCAGGTGCTCGACGTAGAAGCGATCGACGGCCTCGTCGTGGCGCGCGGGGGGCGGGCCGCAGGACGGCTGCCGCGCAGCGCCGCGCGCCCCGTGGCGGAAGACGAACCAGGCGTCGTCGAAGGCAGCAGGCGCGGTGACGCCGAGCTCGCGGCGGTAGCGGCGGTCGAGGGCACGCGCGATCAGGCGGTGGGTGCGCGGCGCTCGCTCGGGCCCGCCCGGAGCAGGGAACACGCCCTCGAGCAGCCGTGTCACCTCGCGGAGGCAGTCGAGGTCGCGGCTGAGGCTGCTGACCCAGAGGCGGCCCAGGAGTCGGGTGCGGACGTAGGCGCCGCGGATCAGCCTCGCGGTGAGCTCGCGGGCGAGCTCCATCGCCCACGCTCCTGGCCGCACCGCGCAGAGGCCGAGGTGCAGGACCGGGCCGATCGGACGCACCGGCAGGAGGCGACCGACGCGGAAGCCGAGGGGCACCTGGTCCGTGCCGCGCGCGATCGCGACGACGGCGTCGTCGAGCGCCTCACCCTCAAGCAGCACGCTGGAGCTGCGCCACGCCAGGGCCCGGAGCTCCGCGCTTAGCTGCTCGCGCTGCTCCCTGGTGAGCGTTGCCCCCGGCCGGTAGCAGAGCTCGAAGCGGTGCCGGCGGCTCGCCATCTCGGGGCCTCCTCCGGGGAGGTCCCGCTCAGCCGAGCGCCAGCTGCGGGACGCGGCAGAGCGCCCGCGTCATGGGCTCGGGCGGGTCGGCGAGGTTGCAGCGGAGCTCGAAGGCCTGGCGGTCGGCGGTCTGCAGCCCGCGGTAGTGCACGCAGCCCACGCAGTCGTCGAGGTCGGAGACCCCGCGGACCAGCGGGCAGCGCACGAAGACGCCCAGAC
>JAKLHH010000548.1 GCA_022710245.1 Myxococcota bacterium | reverse complement strand
TCGGTCCCGGACGTCGGGCGCGCGGCATCTCGGCCCCGCTCTGGCGGGCGCTTCGCAGTCGCGACGAGACCTGCGCCTTCCCTGGCTGCACGGCGCGCCGAGGGCTCGTCGTCCACCATGTGGAGCACTGGGCGCGAGGCGGCGAGACCCGGCTGCCGAACCTCCTTCGCGTCTGCAGAGCACACCACTGGGCCTTGCACGAGGGCGGCTTTCGGGTCGAAGGGCGTGCCCCCATGGCGCTGCGCTTCCTCGCTCCGGACGGCCAGCCGCTCCCCACGAGCCCGGTCCCGCCGGCGGCCGACGCCCTCGCCCTCGCTCGCCGCAGCCGTGCGCTCGGGCTCGACCTCGGCCCGCAGACCGGGCTCACGCGCTGGCGAGGGGAGGCCATCGACTACGGCTGGGCCGTCGAGAGCCTCCTCCGCTCTCGACGCGCCGGCTGACTCCCCGGTGAATTTGCCCTTCATCGCGGAGCCTCCGAGGGAGGCGAGCAGGGCAAATTGCGGCGGTCTCATCCCGGAGCGGCCGGAGGCCGCGAGGACCCGCAATTGGCGATCATCCGGAGGCCGAGACCACCCGCGCCGCCCGCGCCTCCACCCGCGCCGCCCGCGCCGGCCCGCGCCGCCACCCGCGCCGCCCGCGCCGGCCCGCGCCGCCACCCGCGCCGCCCGCGCCGGCCCGCGCCGCCACCCGCGCCACCGCATTCTTCCAGAGCACGACGCCGACGTGACCTTCGCTCGACCCTCCCACGTGCGGGCCAGGGGCAGCCGCGTGCGGCCGCTCGCCTTCGCCGCCTGCGCCTGCGCGCGGCGTCTGGCTGGTCAGCGGGCGGCGGCTCGCGTTAGAGTGGAGGTCCATGCTCCGCGGTCGATGTCGATGCCTCCTCCTGCTCCTCGCCGGTCTGGTGGCCGCCTGCTCGGACGGGCTCCTCGACGGCGGTCCCGGCGACGGCGCACCGCCGGTCCGCGACACCGGTGGCCGCGATCGCGGCGCCGGCGATCTGCCGCGGCTCGACGCACGCCGCGACGGCCCCCAGGCCGACGCCCGCCGGGATGACCTCCCGCACCCGACCGACTCAGGCGGCTGCGGCGAGTTCGCCGGCGCCACGCGAATGACCTGCTCGAAGGACGGCAACTCGCGGGGCTCCTGCGTCGGCGGAGCACCGAAGATCGAGAGCTGCGCGCGAGGCTGCCTGCGCAAGAGCTCCCCCGACGACGATGTCTGCATGGGCACCACCACGAGCTTCGCCTGCAGCGGCAGCTACGGCACCGGGAAGGCCGAGGACGGCGACTACTACCTCACCTCGTTCGGCTGCTGGACCGATGAAGGCGGCACCACCCACCAGGACTCTGGAGACAACTGCATCCCCGCGTGCTTCTCGAAGGCGCAGAGCGCCGGGGTCTGCCAGAGCGGCTGGGACGGCCCCGAGTGCGAGCAGAAGGTGAACTGGTTCGTGGCCGACAGCGGCCGCTTCGGTTGCCTGGCTCGCCTGCGCATCACCGATCCGAAGAGCGGCAAGGCCGTGGTCGGCGTCGTCCTCGACGCCGGGCCCGCCTGCTGGGTGGAGCAGAACGCCTCCAAGGCGATCCTCGACGCCTCCAGCCGCATCAGCATGCACCTCTTCGGCACCACCCTCGGCTGGAGCGACAAGGCGCTGGTCCACGTGGTCGAGGTGGACGCGTCGACGCCGCTCGGGCCGGTGCCGTGACGGGAGGATCGATGCCGCGTGCTCACCGAGCCGGGACGCGCCCTGCTGGCGCGCTCCTGGCCGCGCTCGCGATCTGCGCCTGCAGCAGCCAGGGCCGCGTGGCAGATCTCGCGCTCGAGGCCGCGGCCCCGCCCGACCGCGGCGCCGAGCGCGCCGGCGACGCACGCACCGCGGACGGCGTGCGCGACCTGCGCCGCGCCGACCTCGGCGCGCGCCTGCCCACCGATCCCGGCCCGTTCGCGATCGGCACGCTCGCCGGCTCGCTCTCCATCGCGAAGTGGGGGACCTACCCGCTGAACATCTACTACCCCGCGAAGAGCGCCGGCGCCTCGGCTCCCCCCGAGGCCACCGGCGCGCCCTACCCGGCCGTCGTCTTCGCTCACGGTCACGGCGGCAACAAGGACGCGAACACCTGGGTCGGCCGGCACCTCGCGACCTGGGGCTACGTCGTCATCCACTTCGGCGCCCCCGACCCGAACAGCTGGGAGGTGCAGCAGTGGGCCGACGGGGTCAAGGCCTCGCTCGACCACCTCGCCGCGGCCGCCAAGCAGCCCGGCCCGCTGCAGGCGCTGGTGGACGTGTCGCGCGCCGGGGTGATCGGCCACTCCCAGGGTGCCAGCGCGGCGCTGCTCTCCTCCTCGCAGGACGCGCGGCTGGTGGTCGCGGTCGGGCTGACGCCCTGCTGGGGGCTGATCGCGCCGGTCGCGCCCAAGGCCGCGGTCCAGCTGCAGTCGGCCAGCCTCGACGGGCTCTGCCCCCCCGGGAGCGGGCAGATGGTCTACGACGGGCTCGTCGCCCCGAAGCAGCTCCTCGTCATCGCCGGCGGCAACCACATCGGCTTCCTCGATGGCGGGCTCATCTACGACGCGGCGGTGGCGCTGGTGAAGGCCGGCGTGATCACCGACAAGCTCGCGACCATCAGCCGCGACGAGCAGGAGAAGCTCTCGAAGCGTTACCTGACCGCCTGGCTCGCCCTCTACCTGAAGCAGGACGCTGGCTGGCGCGACCAGCTCTTCGGCGCCGCCGGGCAGGCCGATCTCACGAGCGGCGCGCTGGAGAAGCTCGTCTGGGTGGAGTGAGAGGCTCTTGGCTGGTCGCGGCAGCTACCCGCCACCGCCCGGCGTGCGGGGCGCCGCTACTTCTTGCTGGTCGCGGCAGCTACCCGCCACCGCCCGGCGTGCGGGGCGCCGCTACTTCTTCGGGAAGCCCACCGTCTGCGCCAGGATGATCCGCTGCTCGGGACGGAGCTTGAGCACCTTCGCCAGCGCCGGCCGGTCCACCGCGCCCCGCACCACCGTGGCGAGCCCCTCCGAGGCGCAGAAGAGGTAGACGTTCTGCGCGACGAAGCCGGCGTCCGCCGCCGTGTAGACGAGCTGGTCCTCGGCGCTCGCCTTGCCGGTCCGCGTGAGGTCGGCGACGTAGACGAGGTCGAGCGCGGCGTCCTTGACGAAGGGCTGCTTGCCGGTCCTCGCGCGCAGGTCCCCGGCGACCACCGGCAGCAGCGTGTTCGCCTTCGCGTCGTAGCGGAAGGTCCCCTCGGCGAGCGCCACGTAGAGGTCGAGCTCCTGCCAGTTCATCGCCGAGGGCGCGGTGCGCCGCCCGTCCGGCCGGTTGATCCCGAAGGCCGCCCAGAGGAGGTTCGCGAGCTGCTGCGGGGGCAGCTTGTCGCCGCGGAAGGCGCGGGCGCTGGCGCGGTCCTTGAGCACGCGCATGAGCGGCCGGCCGCCCTCGGTCTGCGGCTTCGGAAGCTGGATCGGTTTCAGCGGGGCGGCCGCTGCCGAGGCGGCCACTGCCGAGGCGGCCAGGAGCAAGGTCGCGATCAGGCTCAGAGCTCGCATCGTCGCCTCCTGTGTCGGCGTGACATCCTGCGCCCGGTCCGCGCGTCAACCGGTCCGGAGCGCGGCCAGCTCGGCCGGCGTGTTGGCCTGCAGGGCGCGGTCCCAGTCCTCGGGCAGCGGGACCGCGGTGGCGCCGCACCCCTCGAGGAGCCGCCAGAGGGGGAGCTGGCCAGCCTCCAGGCGGACCGTCACCTGCGGCGCCAGTCCGGTGTGGTAGAGCGCGAGCAGCGGCTGCCAGACCTCGCCGCGGAAGGCCACGGCGTGCGCGCCGGGGCTGCGCGCCGCGAGCAGCCGGCTGACCCACGCGGGCTCCAGCGTGACCCAGTCGCACGACGTTAGCAGGAGCCAGCCGTCGCCACGATCGAGGAGCGCCGTCTCGAGCCCCGCGAGCGGGCCCAGCCCGGGGCGGCGGTCGGCGAGGGTTCGCAGCCCCAGGTCGGCGTGCTTGCCCTCGCGCTCGGCGACGACGGTGAGCGCGCTCGCGACGGGCGCGAGCAGCCGCGCCAGCCTGAGCAGCAGCGGCTCGCCGTCGAGGAGCGCGCGCGCCTTGTCCTCGCCGAAGCGGGAGCTGCGGCCGCCGGCGAGGAGGTAGACGGGGACTGGCTCGCTCATCGCCCCGATCTATAGCTGACAGCGGGCGCGCGGGCGAGCCCTTCGCGTGCTGCGGCCGCGCGGCGCACCCGGCCCGTTGCGGCTGACCTGAGCATGGACTATGTTTCCGCCGACCGTGACCGCTGCGGCATTCGTGGCGCGTCCGCCTGACCTGCAGAATTGCAGTGGCGACAGCGCTTCCGACGTACCAGACTAGCCGCAGCATGCGAGCGGGCCTCGGGACACGGGCCTGCCACCAGCGACGCGCGGGTCGCTGCCTGACGCTCGCCCCGGCGAGCCTTGGTTGGCCCGAATGGCAGACTTCGGCAACACGACGATCCAGCTGCTGCTGGTCCTCTCCACCTGGGCAGGCGCCCTGGCGCTCGTCGGCGCGCGACGGCGATCGCAGCCCCTCGTCGACGCGGCCCGCCTGACGACCTACGCGGCCGCCGTCCTCGCCTCGCTCTCGCTCCTGGTCCTCGCCTACGCCTTCACGGTCTCCGACTTCTCGCTCACCTACGTGCAGCGCTACTCCGACCGCGCGATGCCGATCTTCTACAAGCTGACCGCGGTCTGGGGCGGCCAGGAGGGCTCGCTCCTCTTCTGGGTCTGGCTCCTCGCCGTCTGCGCGGCGTGGGCGGTGCACGCGAACCGCGAGCGGCTGCGCGCGCTGATCCCGGCGGCGATCGTGGTGCTGATGCTGGTGCAGGTCTTCTTCTGCCTGCTGCTCCTGCTCGCCAGCAACCCCTTCGAGACCTTCCTCACGCTGAGCCCGACCGACGGCAAGGGCCTGAACCCGCTCTTGCAGAACCCCTACATGGTCACCCACCCGCCGGCGCTCTACCTCGGCTACGTGGGGATGACCATCCCCTTCGCCTTCGCGGTCGCCGCGCTGGTCACCGGCCAGACCGACGAGCGCTGGATCCACGCCTCGCGCCCGTGGGCGCTCGCCTCCTGGTACTTCCTCTCGCTCGGCCTCGTGCTCGGCATGCTCTGGGCCTACGAGGAGCTCGGCTGGGGCGGCTACTGGGCCTGGGACCCGGTGGAGAACGCCGGGCTGATCCCCTGGCTGACGGCGACGGCCTACCTCCACTCGGTGATGGTGCAGGAGCGGCGCGGGATGCTGAAGGTGTGGAACGTGGTCCTCGCCATCCTCACCTTCGAGCTCACCATCTTCGGCACGTTCCTCACCCGCTCCGGCTTCATCATGTCGGTGCACGCCTTCGCCCAGTCGAGCATCGGCTACTACTTCCTCGGCTTCATGGGGCTGGTGCTGGTGGTGGCGACGGCGCTGATCGTCTGGCGGCGCGACCTGCTGCGCAGCCGCGGCGAGCTGGAGGCGGTGGCGAGCCGCGAGTTCTCCTTCATCATCAACAACTGGGTGCTCATCTCGGCGGCGGTGCTGGTCATCGTCCTCACCATCTTCCCGTCGGTCTCGCAGCTCTTCGGCAACAAGGTCACCATCAGCGCGCCCGCGTTCAACCGCTGGATGGTGCCGCTCGGCCTGGCCCTCCTCTTCCTCAAGGGCGTCGGCCCGATGATCGCCTGGCGCCGCTCGACCGGCACGGGGCTGCAGAAGCAGTTCCTCATCCCCGGCCTCTTCGCCGTCCTCACCGGCGCCGCGCTGCGCGCGCTCGGGGTGCGCGGCGCGCTCCCGCTCGCGACCTTC
>JAKLHH010000547.1 GCA_022710245.1 Myxococcota bacterium | reverse complement strand
CCCTCATCGCTCCTCCTCGCGTCGCCCGCGCCGCTGATCTGCACGTCCGGGTGATCCCGGTCCGGTGACGAGCACCCTCATCGCTCCTCCTCGCGTCGCCCGCGCCGCTGATCTGCACGTCCGGGTGGTCCCGGTCCGGTGACGAGCACCCTCATCGCTCCTCCTCGCGTCGCCCGCGCCGCTGATCTGCACGTCCGGGTGATCCCGGTCCGGTGACGAGCACCCTCATCGCTCCTCCTCGCGACAGCGAGCGGCGCGACCCCGCCAGACCAGCTCGGGGACAGGCTCATCGCTCCTCCTCCGCACGACAGCGCGCGGCGAGCGCCTCCAGGCGCTCTCGCTCCTCGGGTGAGAGGGCGCGCAGGCGGCGCGCGACGGCCTCGAGGTGCATCAGGTTGTCGCAGGTGGTCCCGCAGCGGAGCGGCGCGAAGTAGGGGTCGCGCTTGCTCAGCGTGAGCGCGCGGTGACGGAACTCCGCGTAGCGCTCGCTCGCCCAGATGGCGCGGAAGGGCTCCGCGCTCACGTTCCCGAGCGGGAGGTCGGAGCCCCGGCAGCAGGGGACCACCGAGCCGTCGGCGAGGACGCGGCAGAAGATCCAGCCGACCGTGCACGGCGTCTCGTCGATCACCGCCGCGTCGTAGGCGCCGCGCCCGGCCTCCTGCGGGGCGCGCACGATCTGCTGCACGCGCCGCCTGAGCCCCTCGAAGTTCTCCAGCTCGAGGCGCCGCCCGGCGGGGAGCGCCGCCACCCGCGCGGCCACGCGGTCGAGGAGCCCGAGGAGCGAGCGGGCCTGCTCGGGGCCGAGGAGCAGCCCGTCGGTGCAGCCCTCGACGGGGTCGAGCAGCGTCAGGTAGAGCGCGTCGGCGCCGAGCGCGAGCGCCTCGTCGAGCATGCGCTCCACCTCGACGTGGTTGATCCCGACGAGGACGTGGCTCAGCGTGACGCGCGGGCGCAGCCGCCGCGCCGCGCAGAGCTCGGCGAGCCCCGCGCGGATCCGCTCGTAGGTGCGCCCGGTGCGGTTCGGGTGCGTGCGCGAGTAGGTCTCAGGGGTCGCGGCCCAGAGGCTGACCGCGAGCTCGTCGAGCGGCAGCGCGGCGAAGCTCCGCGCCCGCTCCGGGGTGAGCAGCGTGCCGTTGGTGGTCAGGCAGGTGATCAGGCCGCGCTGCTTGCAGGCGGCCAGCACCTCGTCGATCTGCGGGTGCAGCAGCGGCTCGCCGCCGCCGGTGAAGCGCACCCGGCGCGTGCCGAGGTCGGCGAGGTCGTCGATCAGCCCGAGGAGCGAGCGCAGCGGGAGCTCCTGCTGGCCCCAGCGCGAGGGCGGCTCGCGGTCCCGGAGCAGCGGCGAGCGGGTCCAGCAGCCGAGGCAGTTGTTGTTGCAGCGGTTGGTCGCGTCGATCACCACCTGCTCGGGTCCGATGAAGGCGCGCCGGCCGTCGAGGACGCCAGCGAGCTCCAGCTCCCCTGGCTCCGCGAGCGGCGGCCTCACAGGTACCGCCCCCGCTGCCGCAGGGTGCGCCTCACAGGTACCGCCCCCGCTGCCGCAAGGTGCGCCTCACAGGTACCGCCCTGCCGCATGGTGCACCTCACAGGTGCCGCCCCCGCTGCCGCAAGGTGCGCCTCACAGGTACCGCCCCCGCTGCCGCAGGTAGCCCGCCGCTGCCCCGAGCGCGGCCCGCTGGAGGAGGCTCACAGGTACCGCCCCCGCTGCCGCAGGTAGCGCGCCGACGCCCCGAGCGCCGCGCGCTGCAGCAGGCTCAGCTTGCGCAGCCGCCCCCAGGTGAACTGGTTGCGCCCGAGGTCGTCGCAGCCGCGGAAGCAGCCGACCTCCGCCTCGGGATCGTTGCCGATCAGGCGGAAGAGCTCTCCCCGCTTGACGAGCTGGTTCGTGTGCCGCCGGAACTCGATCTGGCGCGGCGAGCTCCAGACCTCGCGGAAGCTCGCCTCGTAGATGTTCCCGATCGGGTAGCGGTGCGACTTCAGGCAGGGGTTCACGTTCCCGTCGGGGAGGATCCGCGCGAAGGTCCAGCCCACCGTGCAGGGGAGCGAGTTGATGATGCCCTCGTCGTAGTTCCCGTCGGCGGCGGCGCGGCTGGAGAGCCGGCGCAGGAACTGGTCGAAGCGGAAGAGCTCAAGCGGCGCCTTCTGCCGCGCCAGCCGCTCGGCGAGCGCGCGGCAGCGGCGGTGCAGCTCGCGGCGCTGCCCCTCGTCGAGGAGCAGGCTGTCGGTGCGGCCTGGCCGCGTGTCGACCAGCGTGAGCTCCATCGACTCGGCCTGCACCTCGAGCGCGAAGTCCGCCATCGCCTCGAGGTCCTCGAAGTTGAGGCGGCTCAGCACCTGGTAGAGCTTGACGAAGGGGCGCTTGCCTCGCCCGCCCTTGCGCTCGGCGAGGTGGCGCAGCACCCGGCGCAGCTGCTCGAAGGTCTCGCCGGTCTTGTTCGGGTGAGTGCGCGCGTAGGCGGCCGGCGTCCCGGCCCAGGTGCTCACCGTGAGGTGATCGACGCCGAGGTCGCAGAGCAGCTCCGCGCGGCGCTCGTCGACCAGCGTGAAGTTCGTGTTCACGTAGAGGCAGAGCCCGCGCCGCTTGATCGCCGCCAGGATCTCCTCGATCTGCGGGTGCATGAACGGCTCGCCGCCGCCGGCCATGTAAATCTCGCGGGTGCCGAGGCCGTGGAGCTCGTCGACCAGCTCGATCACCTTCGCCAGCGGGATGGTCTGCCGCTTGAGGTCGGGGCTCATCCGCTCGTCGCCGAGGAGCGGCGAGTTGCACCAGCAGGCGATGCAGTCGTTGTTGCAGTTGTTGGTGACGTCGAGCTGGACCAGGCGCGGGCCGACGAAGGCCTGCTCGCCGTCGAGGATGCCCACCAGGTCGAGGTTGTCCTGCACGAAGCCGCGCCCGCTGCGGGTGGTCCCCTGCGGGAGCGGCGCCTCCAGCGGCCGCGCGGCGGGCGCCGGGGCGGGCCCGCGGCGCGGCGCCGTCCAGAGGCGGCCCCGCTCGGCGAGCGCGAAGCGATAGGCGCGGAGCAGGTTCTCCGCGGTGACCCCCCAGTTGTACTTCTCCTCCGCGCGCCGGCGCGCCTCGCGGCCGAGCTGGACGCGGCGCTCGGGGTCGTCGAGGAGCTGGCGGATCCCGTCGGCGAGGGAGGCGGCGTCGCCCGGCCTCGTGAGCACGCCGGCGCCGCGCACCATGGTCGCCGCCTCGCCCACCTCGCTGGCCACGATCGCCTTGCCCGCGGCGAGGTACTCGCAGATCTTCAGCGGGCTCTTGCAGCGCACCTGCGGCGTGTCGGCGAAGCAGGCGACCACCACGTCGGCCGCGGCCAGGTAGAGCGGCACCTCGGCGTGCGGCACCGCGCCGGTGAAGACCACGCGGTGGGCGACGCGCAGCTCCTCGGCCAGGCGGTGCAGCTCGCCGAAGCGGTGGCCGGTCCCGACCACGACGAAGGTCACGTCGTCGCGCTGGTCGAGGAGCCGGCGGGCGGCGGCGAGGAAGAGCTCGCAGTACTGAGCGCCGTGGAGCTGCCCGAGGTACATCACCACCTGCCCCTCGAGGTCGTGCCGCGCGCGCGCCATGGCCCCGTCGAGCCCGGGGTGGAAGCGCTGGAGGTCGGCCCCGACGTGGGCCTCGAAGATCCGCCGCTCCGGGACGCCGAGGCCGCGGCAGAGCTCGCGCAGCGCCTGGCTCGCCACCGAGACGGTGTCCACCAGGCGCGGCACGGTGCGCTCGCTGAGGTCGATCAGGGAGCCCACCCGCCGGTCGCCGGGGCGGTAGTTGAAGATCTCGTACTCCCAGTCGTCCCAGTCGTAGTGGACGGGCAGGCCGCGGCGGTAGGCGGCGGTGATGGCCGGGACGGCCACCGAGGCGAAGCACTTCTGGAAGTGCACGACGTCGGCCCAGCGCGCGAGCTCGCTCACCTCGCGGATCCGCCGCACCAGCGAGAAGGAGTGGCGGATCATCGGGATGGTCTCGAAGCGGTGCTCCTGCCTCGCCGCCGCCTCCGAGGCGGGGACGCTGGGATCGAGGAGGTGGTAGACCAGCTTCACCTCGTGCCCGCGCTTGACCAGCTCGTCGGCGAGGTAGGTGATCCGCACCGTCCAGGGCTCGAGCGGCGAGGTGATGTCGTGCGGGTGCAGCATGAGGACGCGCATCAGCTGCCTCGCCTCCTGCGCTGCCGCGCGGCGAGATAGGCGCCGGTCGTCAGGTTGCGCACCCAGAGCCCGGCGAGCGCGGGGACCTGCACCGCCGCCCGACGCAGCAGGTGGCGCCCGGTGGCGAGGGCCCGCTGCGGCGCCGTGGAGAGGAGCTCCTCGAGGCGCGCCGCGAGCTGCGCCGCGCGCTCCTCCGCCGCGCCCAGCCCCGCCTCGGCCCGCGCCAGCCGCTGCCGCGCCTCCTCGAGCTCGGCGCCCGCCACGGCCAGCTCACCGCGCAGCGCGAGCTCGCGGCCGCTCGCCTCGCGGGCGCGCCCCCCCTGCACCTCGGCTCGCCGCTCGCCCTCGGCGGCCAGCCGGTCGAGCCGCTCGAGCGCTGCCTTGAGGTCGGTGCGGAGGAGCTCGCCGCGCTGACGCTCCTCGGCGAGCTCGCGGCCGACGCGGGAGCGCTCCGCCTCGGCGCGCTCGCAGCGCACCGCGGTCCGCGCGTGCTCGGCCGCCTCCTCGCGTGCCCGCGCGCGCTGCGCCCCTGCCTCGGCCTCCAGGCGGCTCGCCTCGCGACGCGCGTCGGCGGCCTCGCGACGCGAGGCCTCGACCTGCTCTGCCTCGCGGTGCGCCTCTGCCCCGCCCCGCTCCAGCACCTCGCGCTCGCCGCGCGCGCGCCGGGCCAGCTCCTCGCGAAGCCCGGCCGCCTCGCGGCGGAGCTCGCCGACCGTCTGCGTCGACTCGTCGGCGAGCCGGTCGAACTCGAGCGCGAGCGCGCCGAAGATCGTGCGCCCCGGCTCACGGACGCTGGGCGCCTCGAGGAAGCCATCGAGGGGCGCCAGCGCGCGATCCCAGGAGAGCTGCTCCCTCGCCAGGCGGCGAGCGTTCTCCGAGCGGCGCGCCAGCTCGGCGCGGTCCGCGAGCGCCTCCTCGAGGACGCGGCCGATCGCGCGCGCGTCGCCGGCCGGCGCCAGCCAGCCCGCCCGGTAGCGCTCGATCAGCGGCGCCAGCTCGCTGTAGTCCCCGTGGACCACGGGCAGCCCGCACCAGAGGTACTCGACGGTGCGCGTGGTGATGGCGAGCGAGCGCTCGGGGTTCTCCGCGTAGAGATCGAGCGCGAGGTGAGCGCGCGCGTAGCGCGCCAGCATCTCCTCGCGGGCGAGGAGGCTCGAGAAGCGGACGGCCGGGCTGCGCAGCACCTCCTCCGGGAGGCTCGCCGCCCGCAGCGCGCTCGCGTCGTCGTGACGCAGGAGCTCGCTCACCGCGGGCGCGCCGGCGAGGAGCTGCAGCGTGCCGGCGCCGGTCCGGGCCAGCAGCTCGGCCGCGGCCTGCAGCCCCGGGCGCGAGTCGATCCAGGGCCAGAGCTGCCCGCCGTAGACGAGCTCGAGCGGCCCCTCGGCCGGCGCCGCGCGAGGCGGCTGCTCCGGCGGCAGGCAGACCGGGACCACCAGGACGGGCGGCGCCAGCGGGTCGGCGCCCGCGAGCAGCATCCAGGCCGTGAAGTAGGCCCGCTGCCGCTCGCCGGGGCAGAGGATCAGGTCAGCGCGCCTGAGCGCCTTCAGCTTGGCGGCCGCGTTGGAGGCGAGGCTCCGGTGCCGCCGGAAGGCGTTCTCGAGCACCAGCGAGCCGTGCAGATCGAGGACGAGCGGGACGCCGAGGTCGGGGAGGTGCGT
>JAKLHH010000546.1 GCA_022710245.1 Myxococcota bacterium | reverse complement strand
GTGGCGCAGAAGCTGATCCGCGAGGGCAAGGCGCGCAAGGTGATGGTGATCGACCTCGACCAGCACGAGGGCAACGGCACGGCGGCCTGCGTCCTCGGCGATAACCGCATCTGGAACGTCTCCCTCTACGGCAGCAACATGGGCGGCCCGCCGGCCTCGGCGAACAACCACGTGCTGCAGGTCAAGCACACCGCGCTCGGCAAGGGCGCCACCCGCGACGCGAACTACCTGGCGACCGTCTCCGAGAAGCTCCCGGCGCTGCTCCGGCAGCACGACCCCGACCTGATCCTCTACCAGGCGGGGATGGACCCCTACGACTGCTCCGGCGTCACCGAGCAGGCGCTCGCGGTGCGCGACGCCTACGTCTTCTCGCTCGCGCGCGCGGCGGGCAAGCCGCTCACCTGGGTGCTGGCGGGCGGCTACTCCGACCTCGCCACGCTGCAGAAGCTCCACACCAACACCGTGCGCGCGGCGAGCAGCGTCCTCGAGAAGGTGAAGACCGGCGATCGCGTCTGCCTGAGCGGCCGCGAGGCCTACAGCTGGTCGACGGCGAGCGGCACGGTGAGCTTCCCGGACTGGAAGACGCTCCTCGGCGGCGAGTGCAAGACCAAGCCGCCGCGCGTCCTCGACGAGGCGGGCACGCGGGCGTTCGTCAGCGCTCGAGAGCAGCTCAAGCAGCAGCAGCGGCTGCCGGACGCGGAGATGCAGGCCGCGTACCGGTCGCTCTTCTCGTCGACGCCCCCTTCCTCGCGCTAGATGAACGAGCGCGATTCCGCTCGTTCATCTAGGTTCGTCTGAGGACGGGTCGCGCCCGCTCCCCGTCGGGAAGGCTACTCAATCACCGGTCACGATTCGTGCGTGACTGTTCGAGAATCGTGACCGGCTGAGCTCTCGACCCGATCAGGGACCGACCCCCACGCGCGTCAGCAAGTACACCGCGAAGGACGCCAGCCAGTGCGCGCCGCCATAGCCGCTCGCCTCGAGCCGCGCGAGCGCCGCGCGCTGGTGGAGCGCCCCGAGGCGGCGGTAGGCCGCCACGCGCCGATCCTTCTCGGGGAGCGACGAGGCGAGCCCGTCGTAGCTCGAGGCGCGCTGGAGCGCGAGGCCGATCAGGTGGCCGATGCGGTAGTCCTTCGGATCGCTGACCTCGGTCGGGGTGGCCAGGGGCCGGAAGCGGAGCGAGCCGGGCTCGGGGAGGAACCGCTCGAGCCAGTCGACGAGCTCGCGCTGCGGGAGGACGCGCCGCAGCAGATCCGCCTCGATCAGGCAGGGCGAGATGAAGTCCTCGCCCGAGGGCTCGAAGTGCGTCGGGCAGTCCAGGTCGCGCGCGAAGAAGCGGCGCGCGCCCCGCTCCACCTCGGCGGCGAGCGCGGCGTCGCCGACGGCGCGGGCGTAGTCGAGCGCGTGGGTCATGGCGAAGGCGGTGCTGGCGTGGGTGCCCTCGCGGATCGGCGCGCTCAGGCGGGGCAGGTACTCGCGCAGGCGCCGCGCGATGAGCCGATCGAGGGGCGCGAGCGCCGCCGCCCAGCGCCGGGCGCCCTCGTCCTCCCAGCCGTGGAGCTCGGCGGCGAGCCGGAGCAGCCACGCCCACCCGTAGGGCCGCTCGAAGCCGGCGTTGCGTGGCGCCGAGAGGTGCGCGACCTCGCGCGCGATCAGCTCGGGGCGGAGGTGCCGGTCGAGGGCGGCGCGCAGGCGGGGCGCCTCGGCGAGCCGCGGCTGCGTGCGCAGCAGCCGCGCCATGGTCCAGTGCCCGTGCACCGACGAGTGCCAGTCGAAGCAGCCGGAGAAGGCCGGGGTGGCCTGCCGCGGCGGCCGCACCTGCGAGTCGCCGTCGAGGACCGAGCCGGGCTTGTTCGGGTACTCGCGGTCGACGCAGTCGAGGGGGAGGCGGGCCAGGCGCGAGGCGAGCTCGGGGGGGAGCCGCGGCGGCTCGAGCGCCTCCTCGCCGCGCCGGCAGCTCGCCAGCAGCGAGAGCGCCGCGAGGAGACAGCGCGCGCGGCTGGCTCCGCCTCGAGCCCTGCGCGGGCTCACTTGCCCTCGGACGGCCGCACCCTCCAGAGCTTCATCATGTTGGTCTGGAAGGGCTCGCCCTCGAGGACCATGCCGAAGGTGATCACGATGTCGTCGCCGGGCTGCACCAGCCGGCGGGCCAGCAGCTCCTGCTCCGCCTGCTTGACCACGCCCGCGACGCCCTGCACCCAGGCGCCGTGGAGCGGCGTCACGCCCCAGCTCAGCGCGAGCTGCTGCAGCACGCGGTCGTGCCGCGAGAAGCAGATCACCGAGGCCGCCGGGCGGTGGCCGGCGACCAGGCGCGCCGAGCGCCCGCTCTCGCTGTAGACCGCGATGGCGCGGCAGCCGAGCTGCTCCGAGGCCTCGGCGGCTGCGTGCGCGACGGCGTTCGAGTAGGTCTTCTCGTCGAGGTGCGGGGCGCCCTTCAAGCTCGAGGTGTAGAACGAGCTCCCCTCGATCTCCTCGATGATGGCGGCCATGGTCCGCACCGCCTCCACCGGGTACTTGCCGACGGAGGTCTCGCCCGAGAGCATCACCGCGTCGGTGCCGTCGAGGACCGCGTTGGCCACGTCGGAGACCTCGGCGCGGGTCGGCCGCGGGTTGCCGATCATCGACTCCAGCATCTGCGTCGCGGTGATGGTGGGCTTGGCGCGCACCGCGCAGTGCCCGAGGATCCGCTTCTGCACCAGCGGCACCTTCTCGTGGCCGAGCTCGACCCCGAGGTCGCCGCGCGCCACCATCACGCCGTCGGTCGCCACCAGGATCTCGTCGAGGCAGCAGAGCGCCTCCGGCTTCTCGATCTTGGCGATCACCGGGAGGTCGCCGGCGAGGCGCTTGGCCTCGAGGATGTCGGCGGTCGTGCGGACGAAGGAGAGCGCCGCGAAGTCGACCCCGAGCTCCTTGGCGAAGGCGAGGTCGGCGCGGTCCTTCTCGGTGATGGCCGGGGTGGAGAGGCGCGTCCCCGGGAGGTTCATCCCCTTCTTGTCCTTCAGCGTGCCGCCCACCTTGACGCGGCAGCGGACCGCGTCGCCGTCGATCGACTCCACCGTCAGCTCGAGCAGGCCATCGTCGAGGAGGATCGACTCGCCGAGGTGCACGTCCCGCGCGAGGGGGGCGTAGCTGTGCGGGATCCGCTCCGGCGTGCCCTCGCCCGTGTCGCCGGCGACCAGGGTCACGCTCTGGCCCGGCTCGAGCTGGAGCGCTCCGCCCTTCATCTTGCCGACGCGGATCTTGGGGCCGGAGAGGTCAGCGATCACCGCCACGGGCTTGCCCGCCTGGCGCGCGGCCTCGCGGACATCGAGGTACATCTTGCGGTGGCCCTCGTGGTCGCCGTGCGAGAAGTTGAGCCGGGCCGCGTCGAGGCCGGCGTTGATCAGCTCCACGAGGCGCGGCACCCCGGCGGTGGAGGGGCCGAGCGTGCAGACGATCTTCACCCTTCGCATCACACTCTCCTTGGCGGAGCCCGTATGTTCGCAGAGCGGCGCTCTGTGCGCCAGACCCGTTCACCAGGCGCCCGGACCCGCACGGCGAGCCATCCTGCAGGCTTCCGCGCACTTCCGCTGCGGCCTTTGGTCCTTGGCAAAGCCGACCCTTTGAGGGATAAACGGTGGGTTTTGCGCCTGGAATCAGGCCGATTCAATGGTTCGCCGCCGGGCGGACAGGGCTTCACACGAGGAGAGAGACAGTGTCAGACGTCGAGACCTCTCGCGAGAGCGCGACCCGCGAGCCGCCGCCTCCGGCGACGGCGGGCGGCAACGGCGACGCCGGCAAGGCGAAGGAGCAGCAGGTGAACACCGCCGCCATCCCGCGCACCGCCCCGCAGGCCAAGGGCTGGCGCTTCACGCCGCACGTGGTGGTCTTCTTCAGCGCCGCCTGCATCATGATCATCGAGCTGGTCGCCGGCCGCCTGATCGCGCGCCACCTGGGCAGCTCCCTCTACACCTGGACCTCGATCATCGGCATCGTCCTCGCCGGCATGAGCGTCGGCAACTACCTCGGCGGCCGCTTCGCCGACCGCTGGAAGCCAGAGCGCTTCGTCGGCTGGCTGTTCCTGTTCGCCTCCATCGCCTGCCTCTCGACGCTGTTCCTCAACCACCTGCTGGCGGTGAAGGAGCCCTTCGAGTCGTTCCGCTGGCCGACGCGCGTCTTCACCTCGGTGCTGGTGGTCTTCATGCTGCCCGCGCTGGTGCTCGGCACCATCTCCCCGGCCATGGCCAAGCTCGCGCTCGAGCGCTCGAACAAGGTCGGCGCCACCATCGGCTCGGTCTATGCCTGGGCCACCGTGGGCAGCATCGTCGGCACCCTCGCGACCGGCTTCTACCTGATCGCGCTCCTCGGCGCCCAGGGCGTGGTGCTGATGGTCGTCCTCGGCCTCGCCATCCTCGGGCTCTTCATGGGGCCGCACCGCTGGGTGCACCTGATCTGGATCGCCGTGGTCGGCGTCGCCATCTTCTTCTCGCACAGCCCGCGCGCCTCGGCGCAGGACTGGGGCTACACGGCCGGGCTGCGCGAGTACAGCGACTACCTCTTCGGCAAGGACAGCGACTACCAGTACGTGAAGGTCTACGAGGAGAAGAGCGGCAAGGAGAAGGGCCGCACCCTGCGCGTCCTCGCGCTCGACTACCTGATCCACGGCTACATCGATCCCAAGGACCCGACCTTCTTCGAGTACGACTACGAGAAGATCTACCGCGACGTCGGCATCCGGCTGGCGACCGGGAAGAAGACCATCTCCACCTTCTTCCTCGGCGGCGGCAGCTACACCTTCCCGCGCTGGGTGCACCACCAGTGGCCCGGCTCGCGCGTCGACGTGGCCGAGATCGACCCGATGGTGGTGAAGGCGAACTACGACGCGCTCGCGCTCCGGCGCGACCTCAACATCACCACCTACACCGAGGACGCGCGCAACGCCCTCGATGACCTCCCCAAGGACCGCCGCTACGACCTCATCTTCGGCGACGCCTTCAACGACCTCTCGGTGCCCTACCACCTGACGACGATCGAGTTCGCGCGGAAGCTGAAGGCGCACATGGCCCCCGACGGCGCCTACCTGATGAACATCATCGACGACTGGAAGTACGCGCTCTTCCTCGGCTCGATGACCAACACGCTGAAGAAGGTCTTCAAGCACGTCTACGTCTTCTGCACCGAGAAGGAGGGCGTCACCGCGGGCCGCGAGACGTTCGTGGTGGCGGCGAGCGACGCGCCGATGAAGATCAGCGACTGGATGCCGGGCCACGAGAACGCGTTCAGCGGCTCCGCGCTGACGAACGAGGAGCTCGCCGAGCTGATGAAGAAGAGCAAGGGCCGCGTGCTGACCGACGACGACTGCCCGGTCGAGAACCTGCTGCAGCCCGTCGTCCGGAACCGCAAGTAAGCCTCGCCTCCCTCCTCTCCTCGAGACTCCCACCCGCGCGCGAAAGGTCAGGGCCGCGGCCCGACGTCGCTCAGATCGTGCTGCTGGAAGCCGAGCGGCAGCGCCGGCGCAGCTGCGCCCCGACGCACGCACCCTGCGCCACCCACAGCCGCTGGAGACTGCTGGCCCCAGGCGACTACAGCTTGCGCCAGGCAGAGACCTCGCTGGACCCACGGGCGGCCAACCGCAACGATCTCGCGAGCCCGGACCGGGCCTGTGGCTTGCATCGCCCCTCCCGCTGGAGGTGGCCTGATGCGCTCTGGTCTGGTGGCTGTCCTGGTGCTGGCTCTGACCCTCGGTGCTCGCGGCCCGGCGGCCGCGGAGGGGGTCGCCCCGACCACCCCGCGCTCCCAGACGGTCCTGCGCGCCTGCGTGGAGAAG
>JAKLHH010000545.1 GCA_022710245.1 Myxococcota bacterium | reverse complement strand
TAAGACGGTCCTGCTTGCGAGCTGTCGCAGAGGTTTCGGCAGGAGCTGCCGGTGCAAGCCGGAGGCCCGCGCGGGGCGCTGCGCGGGGTCCATGGTTCTGAGCTGTTAGCCTGAGGCGCTGACGGCCGTCCGCGGCTACCGTGGGCGAGGTGGCGGAGCCAGTGGCCAGCGGCGAGACGCCACCTGGCCCGGGGTCCGGGCCGTCTGGACCCGCGCCGCCCGCGGGCCTTGCCGTGCCGGGAGACCGCGCCGGGTTGTGCTAGATTCCGTCGCATGAAGGATGTCTTCTCCGAGTCCCTGCGGGCCTTCCTCAAGCCGGTGGTGCCGTTCCTCGACGACGCCTCGGTGACCGAGGTGATGATCAACGGCCCCGAGGAGGTCTGGATCGAGCGCGAGGGGCTGCTCTCACGCACCGACGCCCGCTTCACCGAGGACGGGCTCCTCGCCGCCGCGCGGAACATGGCCCAGTACGTGGGCCGGCCGCTCAGCGACGAGCAGCCGCGCCTCGACGCCCGCCTCCCCGACGGCTCGCGCATCCACGTCATCCTGCCGCCGATGGCGCGCTGCGGGACGGTCATCACCATCCGCAAGTTCCACCCGGGCGGGCTGGTGATGGATGACCTGGTCCGCTTCGGCTCGGTGACAACCGAGGCCGCGCGCTTCCTGGAGGTGCTGATCCAGCTCAAGCGCAACGCCATCGTCGCGGGCGGCACGGGCAGCGGCAAGACGACGCTGCTCAACGTGCTCTCTCACTTCATCCCCAACGAGGAGCGGATCCTCACCATCGAGGACTCCGCGGAGCTGCAGCTCACCCAGGAGCACCTGGTGCCGCTGGAGAGCCGGCCGCCCGACCGCCACGGCAAGAACGCCATCACCATCCGCGACCTCCTCCACTCCGCGCTGCGCCTGCGGCCAGACCGGATCATCATCGGCGAGGTGCGCGGCGGCGAGTGCTTCGACCTCCTGCAGGCCATGAACACCGGCCACGGCGGCATGCTGAGCACCGTGCACGCGAACAGCTCGCTGGAGACGCTGAGCCGCATGGAGAGCCTCGCGCTCCTCGCCGACGTGGGCCTCCCGCTCCGGGCCGTGCGGGCGCAGGTCGCCTCGGCGATCGACCTGGTGGTCACCACCGCGCGCCTGCGCGACGGCTCGCGGCGCCTGACGTCGATCAGCGAGGTGCTGCCCCTCGACGAGAAGGGCGACTACCGCGTGCAGGATCTCTTCGTCTTCACGCAGACGCGCTCGAGACGGGCCGGCAAGGTGAAGGGCTACCTCTCGCCGACCGGCGTCCTGCCCACGTTCCAGGCGCGAATGATCGCTGACGGGTTCGAGGACATGGTCGAGACGTTCTTCGACCCCGCCACCTACGGCTACCCGCCGCCGCGCTACTTCCAGGGCGCGCCCGGCGCCCGCGGCGAGCGGACAGACCCGGGGATCGATCTGGCGCAGCTCGGCGCCGCGACGGACTACGAGGAGAACCAGTAGCGGGTCGCTGGTGGCTGAAGGCTAGTAGCGATACCAGACGCGGGCGTAGGGGTCGTAGTACTCGTAGCTCCCCTGATAAGCGTAGACCCAGCGGCCATGGTCCCAGTGACGCGGGCAGCCGCAGTTGTGATAGTGGTAGTGCGCGTGCTCCACCGCCACGGCCGTCCCGACCACCGCAGCGCCGACGATCGCGCCCGCTGCCAGGGCGCCGAACATGCGCGGCGCGCAACCGCCGAGACCGAGAGCAGAGACGAGGAGCAGCGCGGTGACAACCATCAGCTTCTTCATCGGTGGCCTCCTGTGAGACGCTGTCTTCGGTCTTAGCAAGGGCAGGACCAGATCAAGAGCCGCGTGGATCCCGACACTTCTCCTCGCCGGGCCTGCCGCCATCGTGAAAGCGGCTTCACACCGTGACGGGTGGGCTACACGGGCCAGCCCGTCCAGCCCTCACCACCTCCTGTCCAGCTCCTGACAGCCCGCCAGCCGCCCGGAGGCCCGGACGAGTGTGATCACGGTACCCTCCCGTCTCTCATCTCGAGGGTGGCCCTGGCACCCTCCTTGAAGTAGGTTGCTGCGCCATGACGGCTCCCAGCCCCGACCTCGTCCGCATCCCCCGCCGGCTGCTGCTGCTCCTGGCTGGCGTGGAGGTCTTGCTGACGCCCCTCGAGGTGCTCGTCGTCGTCGGCCCGCTCGCGGTGTTCTTCCCCGCGGTCAGCTGGCACCCGGAGATCCTCGGCCTGATCGGCCTCACGCTCGCGCTCTGGTTCGCCGTGGTCGGCCTCTGGATCCGCCCGCTCGTCTCCGGCGTGGCGCCCGACCGGCGCCACGCGGCCTACCGCCTCTGCCTCGCGCTCCCGGACCGCGGGTTGCTCCTGCGCCTCGCCTGCTGGGGCGTGATCGGCGCGGGCACCGCGGTGATCCTCGCCCGCGCCGACCGCCTCGAGGGGGCCGCCGTGATCACCGTGCTCGCGGTCTCCACCGTCCACTCCTTCGGCGTCACCCTGCTGCGCCACTCCCTCCACAAGCGCCTGCTCCGGCGCACCATCACGTCGCTCCGGCTCGCCCCCTCCTGGGCCCAGCTGCAGGCCGACACGCTCTTCGATCGACTGGTCGAGGTCGCGCTCGCGCTCGGCGCCATCACCTGCGGCGTCCTGGCGCTCTTCGTCGTCTTCTTCCTGCCCATCTCGCTCGAGCAGTTCCGCCTCCTGGAGACGACCTTCCCCTGGGTCGCGGTCGTCTTCGGCTTCATCTGGTACTTCGCCGTCGCGCCGCGCCTGGCGCGGCCGCTGCTCGCCTACCTGCGGCGGACCGCGCCTCCGGGCACCCCCGACGAGCACGCGCTCCTCCTCGCGGCGGTGGAGAACGGGCAGCGCCTCCCCGGTCGCCTGGCGGCGCTCAAGCTCGGCTTCTTCACCGCCACCGGCCTCGCGCTCGCGCTGGATGGCACGCTCCTCCTCGGCTATACGACCTCCCAGGCGGTGCTGCTCCTCGGCGCCATCATCCTGGTCACCCTCGGCACCTCCATCTACGAGCTGATCTGGGCCCGAGCGGTGCTGCGCTCGCTGACCGCGCACCTCGCCGCGCAGCCGGGCGCCGAGCGCGCGGCGGTGCGCCCTCCGTCGCTGCGGCGGAAGATGCTGCACAGCTTCGGCAGCGTGCTGGTCTTCGCGGTGGCGCTCCCGCTCTTCTGGAGCTACCTGCAGCTCGGCGCCGGGCGCAGCGCCGGCGACCTGGCCGCGATGATCGTCTTCTTCGCCGTGGTGCTCGCGGTGGCCCTCGGCGTCGTCGTGCTGACGAGCAAGGACCTGACGCGCCCGATCGCCGCTCTCGAGCAGCGCGCCGCGGCGATGGCCGAGGGGCGGCTCGACGAGCGGCTGGTCCCCGCCGGCGAGTTCGACGAGATCGGACGGCTCACGCTCGCCTTCGAGGCGATGCGCCGGGCGCTGCAGACAAAGCTGCAGACCATCGAGCAGCTGAACGCCAGCCTGGAGGGCAAGGTGCAGGAGCGCACCGCCGAGCTGGCGCGCTCGAACGCCGAGCTCGTCTCCACCATCGACGCGCTGAAGGAGGCGCAGCAGCGCCTCGTGCTCTCGGAGAAGATGGCGTCGGTAGGGCAGCTCGTCGCCGGCATCGCCCACGAGATCAATAACCCGCTGAACGCGGTGGTGAACGTGGTCGAGCCGCTCGGCGAGGCGCTGCGAGACCTCCGCGCCGGACGCCCGCCGACGGCGGCGGACGCCGAGGACCTCGACAGCATGCTGCGGGTCATCCGCTCGGGCGCGCAGCGCACGCAGCGAATCGTGCAGGCGCTCCGCAACTACACCCGCCAGGACGGCGAGGCGCGGTCGAGGATGGATCTCCACGCGGACCTCGAGGAGAGCCTCGCGCTCCTCAAGCACGCGCTGGGCGGGGTCGAGATCGTCCGCGAGCTCCGCGCCACCCCCGAGCTCGAGGCCTACCGCGGTCAGCTCAACCAGGCCGTGCTGAACCTGATCTCGAACGCCGCGGCGGCGCTCGAGGGACGGGCCGGCGCGCGGCTCACGCTGCGCACCCGCGACGCCGGGGACCGCGTCGTGATCGAGGTCGAGGACAACGGGCCGGGCATCCCCGAGGCCGTGCTGCCCCGCATCTTCGACCCGTTCTTCACCACCAAGGAGGTCGGCAAGGGGACCGGCCTCGGGCTCAGCATCACCCACGGCGTCGTCGAGCGGCACGGCGGGGTGATCCGCGTGCGCACGGGGAGCGGGGGGACCACGTTCACGGTGGAGCTGCCGCGGACGGCGCCCGCCGGCCCCTGAGCGCCCGCCCGCGGCCCCCCAGAATGGGATCACGCCCCCGTGCCGCTTGAGCGCAACGGCAGATCGCGTCAGCACGCCACCGCGAGGTATCAGCGGTACCCTTTCTCACGTCTGAGCCTTGCTTCTATCACAGACACAATGTACTTCGCCCGGCTCGTACCCTGGCCTCGGCACAGCTCCAGCAACTGCAATGCCTCAGGACGTGCCTCCTTGCCGTCGCTGGCCGAGAAGAGGTACACCGCTGGCGTCAATGTGGCGCCTTCGCGCAACAGCCGACGGTACTCGCTCTCGTCGATTTCGTCGCCCAGGTCAGCCCAGGCGATGTAGCTCGTCCAGAATGCCACCTCGCCGTGCCCCGGATAGCGGCGTTGGGCCTCGCGTAGCAACTCGGGAATCCGCCTGCCAGCAATGTCGAGGAAGTCGCGACTGAGGTGCCGTGCTGCAGCCTCACCCGGATCGGTCGCTTGCCAGTACAGCACTATTAAGTCGAGAACTGCTTCTATCGACCACTCCTCTGCCTGTAGCGCCGCCTCATAGAGCGCCGCTGCGTTCACGATATCACCGTGCCTGTCCGCTTCGCGCGCTTCGCTAACGCTCATCTGATCGCTCCCAACGCGTTGATCCCTGCATTCTGAATAACCCCGTTTCGCAGGCGGCTGGCCTCCGAGGCCGCACGTGCGTGTTCCAGGCCGGCGTGCTCGGGGTCGGCGCCGGGCAGCTCAGGCTCGACTGAAGGGGGCTCAGGCGCCGAGGACGGCGTGGATCAGATCCGCGTGCGGGCGCCCGATGATCTCCGTCGTCAGCAGCATCCCGTCGTGGATGATGCTGCGCCCCGCCTCCACCGCGGCCTGGACCTGGTGCAGCTCGCCGGTGAGCACGTAATAGGCGCGCCCGCCGAGCCCGCGCGCGAGGCGCATCTGCACGAGGCGCACCTCGGCCGCCTTCACCGCGCGGTCCGCGGAGAGCACCGCCGCCGCCACCGAGAAGGTCTCCACGATGCCGAGCGCCGCCACCTCGGCGGGCGGGAGCGCGCCGCGCATGGCCGGCGCGAGCTGCGGGTCTGCCTTGGCCAGGTAGAGGCGATCGATCAGCGTGTCGGCGGCCTGCTCGAGGCCCGCCTGCATCGCCTGCCCGACCTCCTCCTCGCCGCCCGCGACCACCACCACGAACTTGCCCGGCGTGACCGGCGAGGCCTGGAGCAGCGTGACCTGCGCGCGCTTGACCATCGCGTCTGCGATCACCATGCCGCGAGCGACGCTGCCCACCTCGATCAGGCCCAGCGCCGGTCCCGGCTCCGCTGCCACGGCGCTCCCGGCCGGGGCGCGTCGCGCGGTGGCGGGCGCGGGCGCGGCCTTCCTGGCCGCGGAGGCTCGACGCAGCGGCGGACGCGGGCGCGCGGGCGCCGCTGCCTTCGCGGGCTTGCCGCGGGCGGGCTGACGCGGGGGTCTGGAGGGACGCTTCGCCAACGCTCAGTCCTTCTCCGGTCGGTCCTCGGCCTCGAGCTCGGCGGCCGAGAGCAGCCGGTAG
>JAKLHH010000544.1 GCA_022710245.1 Myxococcota bacterium | reverse complement strand
GCGCTCGCTCGATCACCGCGCGCAGCTCCGGATCCTCGATGCCCGAGACCTCTCGCTCGATCAACGCGCGCTCCTCGGGCGTCGGCGGGGTCAAGTCCACCGGCTCGGGCTCGGGCGCGGCCCCGCGGCGACGCGCGCGTCGCTGGAGCGGTCCCGCGATGAAGCGCAGCGCCTTCACCGGGGTGCCGCCGAGCGCACCGTTGATCTTGCTGACGAGCTCGGCCTTCATGAAGGTCAGCTCGTTGAGCCAGGCCGAGCTCACCACGTGCACGGTGAGGATGCCCTCGCGGAGCAGGCGCGGCTCGGTGCGGCTCGCGATGCGATCGCCCACCAGCTCGGGCCAGCGCAGCCAGATCGAGTACTGGTACAGCTCGCCCGGGTCCATCTTCCGACCGAGCCAGCGCTCGAGGATGGCCCCCACGTGGAGGGGCTCGACGGACCGGCGGCGTCGGTACTTCTGTCGCATCGTCGGGATACTACCCTCGGGATCGGCCTGAGTCGAACACCAGGAGCACGTTCAAGGCGGTGGGCTGGCAGAGGCCCTGACCTGCCCTGACCTGACCTGACCTGACGCATTCACGCTCCTCAGCGCACGACGAAGCTCACCCGCCCGGGCCTGCCCGGGGGCCCGTCGGACCCGCTCGGCCCGCTCGAGCCGCTGGAGCCCGACGAGCCGGGGCTGCAACCCGGATCGTCGACGACGGTGTTGCCGTCGGAGTCGGTGTGCGTCGTCGGCGAGCGACCGCTGCCGCCCGACCCGCCGGAGCCTCCAGGTCCCCCTGAGCCGCCCGGCCCGCCCGGCCCTCCCTCGCTGCGGATGGTGAGGTGGAGCAGCGCGATCGCCTCGGGGCAACCGCCGCCGCGGCAAGCGAGCTCGGCCCAGACGTCGCCGCCGTCGCCGCCGGGGCCGCCGTCGCCTCCCGGTCCGCCGTCGTCGCCGGGCCCGCCGTTGTCGCAGGCGCCGCCGCTGGTGCCCGTCGAGCCCGGGCTCCCCGAGCTGCCGCCGAAGCCCCGGGCGCCGCGGCTGACGACGAAGAACGCTCGCGCCTCAGGCCCCTCGACGACGGCGAGGTGGCGGCCGTAGGGGCTGGTGACCGTGTAGACCAAGCGGCCATGCTCCAGGCGCTCCACACGCACCGCGAGGTCGGGCCCCCGGCGCCCCGCGAGCCGCGGGGCGAGGACGAGGTCGGCCGGGCGCTCGAAGTAGAGCGGCAGGGTCAGCGTCACGAGCTGACCGCCGACGCGGAGCGGGAGCTCGAGGCCGCGCGTCCGCGCGAGCCCCACCGCCGTGGGCAGCGGCAGCTCCTCGACGAAGCGCAGCCGGTGGCGCTCGAGGTAGGCCGTGCCGGCGTCGACGCGCACGCTGTCCGGCTCGAGACAGGGCGTCGGGTCGAGCGAGCGCGTGGAGCGACAGAGGGTGATCGGTCGCGAGAGGCCCCTCACCTGGACCTGCAGCGCGCCGCGGAGCTCGAGCTGGGGCAGCACCGACGGCGCGCGCGTCTGCGTGTAGCCGAGGAGCACCGCGAGCTGCTGCAGCGGGTGCTGGCGCACCAGCACGCTCCGCTCCGGGAGCGCGCCCGGCGCGAGCCACGCGCGGACCGGCGGGTGGTCGGCGAGCGAGATCGGGTTCGCGCCGCGGCGGAGCACGGCCTCCTCGACAGCGGCCGGGTCCTGGCGGAGCTCGGCGAAGCCGGAGGTCACCAGCCGGAGCCGGATCAGGCGGCGCTGCGCGGCCTCGCGCAGCCCGGGCGTGGGCAGGCGGTCGGCGAAGCGGCGCAGCAGGCGCTCGTCGCCCGACGTGAGGAGCGCGTCGAGGACGGCGGCGTCGACGGGGCGGCCCTGCCAGCTCCCTCGCTGCAGCTCGACCGTGGCCAGGAGCTCGGCGCCGAAGCGCGCGGCGACGGGGCCCAGCCGGTGCTTCGCCAGCGCGCGGCGGAGGTCCTCGAAGAGCGGCGCGACCACCTCGGGGTGTCCGTCGAGGGCGCCGCGGCGCTCGAGGTAGAGCTGGTGCATGGCGGCCAGCCGCGCCTGCAGCGCGGGCGAGCGCTCGAGCTCGCTCTTCGCCACGAGGCGGCGGTAGGCGCGCGCCACCGCGTCGTGCAGGGAGGCCGCGTCCTCCTCGGGCGCTCCGCGGAGGAGCGCCTTCACGCAGCGCCGCCACAGCGCGGGCTCGACGCGCCCCTCGACGAGCCCGCGCACGAGCGCCTCGCGGGCCTCGTGGGTGAGCGCCGCGAGGTGCGGCCCGCGGGCGTGGAGGTCGCAGACGGCGGGGCCCGCGTCGGGCTGCCCGAGGTAGGCGACCAGCGCCGCGCCCGAGGAGCGGGCCGCGAGCTCGCCGGAGGTCAGGGGGAGCGGGAGCTGCTGCCGGGCGCAGCCGCTGGCCAGCAGCGCGAGGACGACGAGGGGCTTCGACACGAGGCGACCTCTCTGCGTGATGGAGGGTGGCGGGTGACGCGAATCACCGTTTGCAAGCGAGAGGCCGGCGGGAGGCCGGCGGCACCCTGCAGAAGCACACGAGGAGCGGCCGCGCGAGGGAGCCCCAGGGTCGCGAAGGGTGCAAACGCTGCACCGGCGGCGCAAGGCTTGCGCCCGGGCTGGCTCGCGCACCCGCCTGTGATCATCGCACGCGCGGACCGGACCGCGCCGCGCTAGAATAGGCGCATGCGCACTTCAATCCTCGTCGTCCTCGCGTTCGCTGGTTGCTACGATCCCTACGCCGTCCCGCCGCCGCAGTACGGCCCGCCGCCGGGCCAGCCGCAGTACGCCCCGCCGCCCGGGCAGCAGGGCGGCCCGCCCCCCGCCGAGCCCGCGCCGCCCCCCGAGGCGCAGGGGCAGGTGCAGGGGCCCGTGGTGCAGCAGGCCCCTCCGGCGCTCCCGGCCGAGAACATCCCGCCACCGCCCTTCGACGGCGCCGTCTGGGTCGATGGCTACTGGAGCTGGAACGGTGGCACCTACGTCTGGATCCCGGGCCGCTACGTGAGCCCGCCGCAACCAGGGGTGTACTGGTATCCGGGCGGGTGGGTCATGCAGGGCGGCGGCTACATCTGGGTCGGCGGCCGCTGGGCCGCGCCAGGCTGGCGGCATCCGTACCGCTTCGTCTACGGACCGCGCGTCCACTACCGCGGCCCGGTCTACGCGCCGCACGGCCATCGTCGCTGGCGCTGACCCCACTTCTCTCTTCTCTATCCGCTCTCTCCGCGTAGCCCACGCCCGCCGCCCCGCGGCAGTGTTACACTCTCCGCGGAGGTCCCAGCATGAAGGTCTGGACGTCGCCGCCGGCGAAGCGCGAGGTGGAGGAGGAGGTGCGCCGCTTCTTCTCGCTCCTCACGCGCGGGAAGCTCGAGGAGGCGCGGGACGCCGTCGCCCACGCGCACGACGACTGGCAGTCGCAGCTCTGGTCGCTCTGGCAGGACACCTACCTCATCTCCCTCGAGGACGACGAGGACGCGACCCTGCCCGCGGACACCTCGCTCGAGGGCGAGGTCTGGCTCGCGAGGCTCGACTGGCTCGCCGACCTCGGCATCGAGGAGCGCTTCCACTGGCGCCAGCGCGAGGCCACCGTCGCGGCCGAGGGGGAGTCGTTCTTCGTCAACGTGACCTACCGCGGCGCCGTCACCGACGCCTCCGCCGAGTTCCGCCTCGCCCGCCGTCAGGGCGGGCTCGTGCTGATGCGCGAGATCATCCACGTGGCGTGAGCCTGCGCCGAATGAGTGCTTGACCCGCGCTCCCGCCCCTGGCGACAATTGATCCTGCAACGAGAGGGCGGGCTCGCAGACAGCTTTGGCGGCGTGGGAGACGGGGGTGAGCCACGTGCGGTGACGCGGGTCCGCGACGGTTGCAGGGGTGAGTCGTGCCGTGGGTGCTGGGTCGACGATGGGGCCGGCAAGGCGCCTGGGGAGCGCTGCTCCTCGCCGCCCTCCCCGGCCTGTCGGTCGCGGCACCTCCTCGCAGCCCGGCCAGCGCCCCTGCCTCGCAGCCCGCGCGCTCACCCGAGCAAGAGCTCGCCGCGATGGACCAGGAGCTCGCGCGGATCCTGGCGGTCCGGCCGGACAGCGCTCGAGGGTGGACGCAGCTTCACGAGCGGGCCTCCGCCCTGCGTGACCGCTACCTCATGAAGCTTCGCGAACGGCTGCAGCCCGCTTCCGGTGTCATCGATGCAGCGGACGGCCCTCTCTACGCCAGGCTCCGCTGCCGCCTGCGCGTCCTCGCGGATCACGTCACACGACGGGACAGCGCCGACTGGTCCCGCAGCCACGACTTCGCCTATCACGACACCCGGTGCCGCGAGCTGGTGAGGCAGTACAACCTCCCCGAGTCGCTGATCACGGAGAGGCCGAAGCTCCCCGGACCACCGCCTCGCGCCGATGACGTCTTCGCCTGCCGCCCGGAGACCCTGCTCGCGGAGCAGGGCCGCGCGCGCTCGGGCACCTGCCGCGTCGTGGTCGCGCGCACCGTGCAGCGTCTCCTCGCGGACGCGCGCACGCACCTCCGCGCCTCGAACCACGTGGCAGCACGAGCCCGCCTCGAGCGGGCCGGGGCGCTCGCACCCGCCGCGCCCGCGGTGCAGCACGAGCGCGCCCTCCACCGCGCGACGCTCGGCGACCGGACAGGCCTGGTGCGAGAGCTCTCCGCCTGGCGACGCCTCCACGGCGTCGAGTCCGCCGAGCTCCTCGAGGCCGAGGCGCAGGAGGTCCTCTCGCGACACACGCTGCCGAAGGGGCCGCCGGCGGCCTGCGGCTTCGAGGGGACGGCCTGCTGCAGCGGCGCGTGCGCCTCGCCGCTGAGCTGCGTCGACGAGCGGTGCGAGCGATGAGGCGCCTCGCGCTTGCTGCGCGCTGCCTCACGCTCGCGGCCGCGATCGCCGGCTGCGGAGAGAGGGTGGCGTCACCGTCGGGAGTTAACACCGGGACCGCAGGAGACGGACAGGCGGTCCCCCTGCCAGGCGACTGCGCAGCCGTCTCCCCCGCGAAGCTCGCCGAGTGCCACGCCGCGACGAGCGCCGCCGCATGCGCGGCGGTTGGTGGGCGCTGGAGGCAGACGTTTGCGATGCCGCCCGCGCCCTGGACCTGTGACTGCCCGACGGGGCAAAGCGGCTGCGCCTGCACCAGCACGAAGCAGTGCTCGGCGAGGTGTCGTGCGGAGCCGGTGAACGGCCCGCATGGTCTCACCTGCGATGGGGTGAAGGACTACCGCTGCGCTCCCTTCACACCTGACCCGGGTTGTTTCTGCACCATCACGCCCAATAGTAGCGTGGAGATCTTTTGCCAGGACTGAGCTCAGCGCTTCGTGTCTCGCTGCTGCCGCTCGTCATCATCGCGAGCTGCACGAGCGAGAGGCCCGCGCTCAAGAGCGAGCGCACGGACAGCAAGGCGCGCGATCTCGCGATCGAGGCGGCCACCGTCGTCGATCTCGCGCCCGACCTCTGCCAGCCGGGGTGCCACTGGGACTGCTTCTCGGGCTTCGGAGTGATCTGCGACAGCGGCGGCAAGCTCTACAAGACCCGCGGCGGCGCCGTCCCCTGCTGCCGTGGCGGCGACCCCTGGCCCTACGGCGGACCGCCCTGCACCATGGGCTCCTTCTACACCTGCAAGACGGCTTGCAGCTTCGACCCGCGCTACGAGCACTGCTTCGCGAGCAAGCAGGGTGAGCTGTCGAACCTCCCTCACCTCTACCCGCTCGCCTGCGCCGGCACCACCGTCGTCCCGGGCGCGACCTGCGCCACCGACGCCGATTGCCGCCCGATGACCCCCACCGTGACCTCGCGGCTCGCGTGCGATCCAGCGACGAGCACGTGCGTGGCCGCGCCGCGCCCGGCAGC
>JAKLHH010000543.1 GCA_022710245.1 Myxococcota bacterium | reverse complement strand
TACATCACTCCTTGCTGCCGGCTTGTCGCCGGTCTCTCGGTCGAGCTCCTCCACCCAGCGAGTGCAGTGCGACTCGGCGTGCGCGCGGTCGATCTTGCCGCTCAGCATCGACCTCAGCGCCGGGCGCTCCTCACGCAGGATCGCGGCCATCGTGAAGTGGACGCTGACCCCGAGGAGCGCGAACGCGATCGCGAGCTTGTGGATGACGATGGCGACGGAGATCACCGCCGCCGACCCGAGGTGAAAGGTCATCACCACGCCGCTGGCGATGATGGTCGCTGTGCCGGCGAGCGCGGAGAGCGCGAAGATCTTCTGCCCCGCGTTGTACTTGTCCTGGGGCGGGAGCGGCTGCCTGGCGAGCCCGAGCATGGCGAAGGGCTTGCGCAGGATCCAGCGCAGATCGTCGGCGCGCAGCCGCACCTCCTCGAGCGCCTCGCGCCCCCCGCCCTTGTAGATGAGGAAGAGCGGCACGATGACGAGCGACCAGATCAGCCCCCAGACCACGTGCAGGCGCAGCAGCCCCGCCGCCCCGCCGACGAGGCTGGCCACGGCCTTCGGGAAGCTCACCCCGAAGAAGGCGAAGCTGCTGGCGGTCATCAGCGCGGTCCCGGTGAGCAGCAGCAGCGCCCAGCTCAGCGCGTTGAACCAGTGGAGGAACCGCATCCCGGCCTTGTGCCGCGGCAGCTCCTGCGGGCGCGCCGGGTCCTGCGCGTGCTCCCCGCGGCCGTGACCGTGGCCGCCACGCAGGCGCTGGCGGCGGCTGATCAGGTTCACCAGCGCCCCGCCGGCGACGGCGCCGAGCCCGACCGCCGGCACCACGTAGCGAGCGAACGGGAGCGAGAGACCCGTCCAGAAGCGGGTGAGCGCGCTCGTCCGCGGCGGCGTGATCACCCCCGCCGCCAGGATCCGCTCCCGCTCGGCCGCCCCCGCGTAGGTCACCTTGGGGCCGATGTCGACGGCGGCGGTCTTCAGCGGCCGCGCGTCACGCGCACGGACCAGCCGCGAGAGCTCGCTCCCCGGGTCGTCGAGGTCGCCGAAGGTGCGGCACTCGGCGAGGCAGGTGGCGACGCAGGCGGGCTGCTCGCCGCGCGCCACGTAGGGCGCGCAGAGGTTGCACTTCTCGACGATCTTCTTTTCCTGGTCCACGTGTCGCGCGCCGTAGGCGCAGCCCGCGACGCAGTTGCCGCAACCGATGCAGACGTCCGGGTCGACGATCACCACCCCCTTGGCGCTCATGAAGGTCGCGCCGGTCGGACAGTCCGTCGTGCAGGGGTGCTGCTCGCACTGCATGCAGAGCCCCGGGTAGAAGGTGAGCGCGAGGTCCTTGCCTCGCGTGCCCTGCTCGAAGCTATGCACCCAGTCGCGGGCGGCGCCTGGTCCGCTCCCCCAGCGCTGCTTGCACGAGCTGACACAGGCCATGCAGCCCACGCACTTCTCGAGGTCGATCATCATCGCGTGGCGCATGGTCTAGCTCCGGCTCGCGGTCGGCGCCGCCTGGACGGTGACGAACTCGGTGCGCATCCCCGTCGAGCCGCTGACCGGGTCGACCGCGTAGCGCTCGATCACCGACGTGTCGTCCCCGCCGCGCCCGTTCGTCCGCCTCAGCCCCGGCGCGCGGTGGCCGAACCCGTGCACCATGTAGACCGCCCCGTCAGGCATCCGCTCGGTCACCTTGAGGGGCAGCGGCCCGGTCTCGGCGCCGGACGCGCTGCGCACCCGGACCGGCTGCCCCGCCGTCAGCCCCAGCCGCCGCGCGGCCTGCGGGCTCATCCAGAGCGCGTTCTCCGGGTCGAGATCGAAGAGGATGGGGTTGTTCTGCGTGCGCCCGAAGGTGTGGAGCGGGCTGCGGCCGTAGAGCAGGCGGAAGCTCCCCGCCGGGGGCTCGGGCTGCGGCTTGTAGGACGGCAGCGGCGAGAACCCGGCCTTGCTGAGCTGCTCGCTGTAGAGCTCGATCTTGCCCGAGGGGGTGTGGAAGTGGAACTCGGCGCCGCGCGCCAGGTAGAGCGGGGTCTTGCGCGGCAGCTTGAAGATCCCCTCGCGCTTGAGCTGCTCGAGGCTGGTGCCGCTCCCGGCGAGGCGCGTCTCCAGGTACTCCTCGAAGGTGGCGAAACCGAAGTAGTCGCCGACGCCGAGCTCGGTCCCCAGCTCCTTGGCGATGCGCCAGGCGGGGCGGGTGTCGTGCGGGCTCTGGACCGAGGGCTGGCGGAGCCCGATGTAGGGGCCCCGCCCCGAGCCCGTCAGCAGATCGTCGTAGCGCTCGAGGTAGAGGTCCTCGGGCAAGAGCACGTCGGCGTAGCGCGTGATCTCCGTCGGCTGGACGTCGCAGACCGCGAGCAGGTCGAGCTGCTCGATCGCCTCGATGGTCTCGCGCCGGTTCGGCATCGACTGCAGCAGGTTGGTGCCGTGCACGAACCAGCCCTTGACCGGGTAGGGCTTGCCGGTGCGGGTCGCGTCGCGCAGACCGTTGGTCGTCACCTCCTGCTCGAAGGGGAAGCGGCCCGCGGCCTTGTCCACGTCCTTCGCCAGCTCCGGGTAGTCGGGCCCGGGGAAGTCGGGGATGGAGGCGGCCTCCGAGCGGTAGATCCCTCCGGGGGCCCACCAGGCGCCCAGGAGCGCGGTGAGGACCGCCTGCCCTCGCGCCCGCTCCAGGTCGGCCGCGCCGTACCAGGAGACGTGACGACCCGGATGCAGGATGACGGCGGGCTTCGCCGCCTTGATCAGCTGGTAGGCGGCGCGGAGGTCGCTCTCGCTGACCCCCGCCTCGCGCGCGGCCCAGGCCGGCGTGGACGAGGCGACGTGGGCGCGCAGCGGCTCGAGCCCGACGCAGCGCTCCTCGACGAAGGCATGGTCGTGGGCGTCCTCGGCGAGGAGCAGGTGGATCCAGGCGAGGATGACCGCGAGGTCGCTGCCGGGCTTCACCGGGAGCCAGACGTCGGCGCGCTGGGCCATCGTGCTCAGGCGAGGGTCGAGGACGACGAGCTTCGCTCCGCGGGCGCGCGCCCGGACCAGCTCCTGCACCTGGCTGTTGTGGGCGTTCTCGCCGAGGTGCGAGCCGAAGAGCACCATGCAGCGGGTCTGCTCGAAGTCGAGCGGCTCCGGGTGGGAGAGCTTCTCGCCGAAGGTCAGCTTGTAGCCCACGTTGCGGGCGCCCTTGCACTGCGCGTACGCGGGGCCGGCGAAGTTCGGCGAGCCGTAGGCGACCATCATGCTGCGGAGGAGCGGCCCACCCGAGCCGTGATAGAAGAGCCCGAGCGCCTGGGCCCCATACCGCGCCTTGATGCGGGAGAACCCCTCGGCGATGGTCTGGTAGGCCTCCTTCCACCCCGCGCGACGGAACTTGCCCTCGCCGCGCGCACCGACCCGGATCATCGGGTACCGCAGGCGGTCCTCGTCCCTGACGAAGGCGGCGCCTGCGTTGCCGCGCCCGCAGAGCCGCCCCTGCGAGGTGGGGTAGGCCGGGTGCCCGCCCAGCGAGAGGACCCGGTTCTTGCGCACCCGGGCGACGAGGCCGCAGTTCCAGAAGCAGAGCTCGCAGAAGCTCGGCACCTCGCGCTCGGGGAGCGGCGCCTCGGGGACGCGCGCGAGGCGGAAGGCCTCCGCCTCGCCGCTGCCGACGACGACGGCGCCGGCGGCTGCCCCCGCGCCCGCGCCGCGCAGGAAGGCGCGACGGTCGATCGATCGTGACGACTTCATCCTGAAGTACTCCTCGACGCTCCTCGGCCGCCGGCTAGCCGGCCGAGCAGCCCTGCATGCAGCGGAGCAGCTCGTGCAGCCGCGGCTCGGCGATCTGGTAGACGGCCAGCCCTCGCTCGCGCGAGACCTCGACGAGCCGGCTCATGCGCAGGATGCGCAGCTGCTGCGAGACGATGGCCTGCGTGACCCCGAGGCGCTGGGCCAGGTCGTTGACGTGGGTCCGCCCCTCGCAGAGGAGCGCCACCAGGCGCAACCGGAGCGGGTGCGCGAGGGCCCGGAGCACGCCCGCGAGCACCGCGGCCCGCGCCTCTCCCAGGGTCTCCTCCTTGTCGTCCGCGTGAGCCAGCATCACCGCCTCCGCCCCGGACGCCGCTCACGGCCAGACACGTTGCCCGCGATCATCACCTCTGCTCCTCGGCGCTGCTTCGGCGCACGCTCGCGGACGCAGCAAGCCCTGCGCCAGCTGGTCTCCTCGCAGGAAACGCAGAGATATCGCGATCTCGAGATATCTCTGCGTCCTCTACACGTGCTTCTTGCCCGGGCATGCACGATTGCATTCCGTGCATGATGCACTAGTATCGGGACATGAGCGGAGCGCGCGCCCACGACGTCATCCTCGACTCCATCAACGAGGGAGTCTTCACCATCGATCTCCACGGACGCGTGACGAGCTTCAACCGCGCGGCCGAGCGGATCACCGGGCTCCGTCGCGAGGAGGCGCTGGGGAGGCGCTGCCGGGAGGTCTTTCGCGCCAGCATCTGCGAGAGCGCCTGCGCGCTGAAGGAGACGCTGCGCACGGGGGAGCCGCAGGTGGACGGGATGGTCCACATCGTCAACGCCGCCGGCGAGCAGGTCCCGATCAAGATCTCGGTCGCCGTGCTGCACGATCCGCAGGGCAAGGTGATCGGCGGCGTGGAGACCTTCCAGGACCTCAGGCAGGTGGTGGCGCTCCGCAAGCAGCTGGAGCAGAGCCACACCTGTGAGGACATCGTCGGCCGGAGCGCGGCCATCCGCGAGCTCTGCGCGCTCCTGCCGCAGATCGCCGCCAGCGACAGCAGCGTCCTCATCGAGGGCGCGAGCGGCACCGGCAAGGAGCTCGTCGCCCGGGCCATCCACAACCTCTCGGCCCGGCGCAAGCGGCGCTTCGTCGCCATCAACTGCGCCGCGCTCCCGGACACCCTGCTCGAGTCCGAGCTCTTCGGCTACAAGCGCGGCGCCTTCACTGACGCCAGGAGCGACAAGCCCGGTCGCTTCGCGCTGGCGGACGGCGGCACGCTCTTCCTCGACGAGGTCGGTGACGTCTCGCCGGGCATGCAGGTGCGGCTGCTCCGGGTGCTGCAGGAGCGCACCTTCGAGCCGCTGGGCTCGGTGACGCCAGTGCGCAGCGACGTCCGGGTGATCGCGGCGACCAACCGGAGCCTGAGCCAGCTCGTCCGCGAGGGGCGCTTCCGTGAGGACCTCTACTACCGGCTCCACGTGGTTCGCCTCGAGCTCCCCACGCTGCTCGAGCGGCGCGCCGACCTCCCGCTCCTCATCGAGCACCTGATCGCGAAGTTCAACCGGCTGCAAGGGAAGGACGTGGCCGGCGTCTCCCACGAGGTGCTCACCAGGCTGATGGAGCACGACTTCCCGGGGAACGTGCGTGAGCTGCAGAACATCATCGAGCACGCCTTCGTGCTCTGCCGCCGGGGGCTGATCGAGGTGCACCAGCTGCCCCCCTACCTCCGCGCCCCCTCTCCCCCGCCAGTCGCGCGGACCGACGGGCTCGCCCTGGCTGCCGTCGAGCGTTCGCTGATCGTCGAGACGCTGCAGCGTCACCAGGGGTCTCGCGCCGCCACCGCGCGGGAGCTCGGCATCGACCCGAGCACCCTCTACCGCAAGATCCGCGCGATGAAGATCGAGCCTCCCGCGCGGGACGGACGCAGCAGACGCCGGGCGACGCCGCGCTGAGGGGGCCGCGGTCCCTCGGACGGCTCGAGCCGCGGCGGCCACTTCATGCTCGGAGTTAACCCCACAGTTCGCTTCGGTGGATCACGATCCGCGGAGGATATTTCGTCGCGGGCAAGGCGCGCCGACGAAGTCATACTCTCGGTATTTCGAGGAGGCGCAACGAAGCCCGCGGCGAAAGAGAC
>JAKLHH010000542.1 GCA_022710245.1 Myxococcota bacterium | reverse complement strand
AGCTCCAGGGTCGTGCTGTGCTCAGAGCTCCGCTTCAAGGAGTGGGCCGCAGGGGCGGACTGGGCGGGTGCGCGCGCGGGGCCTCCTGTCCGTCAGCCCGAGGAGGGGAGCGCCCGGGAGCGGAGCGAGCAGAGCGGAGCGAGCGACCGGCGCTTTGCGTTTTCTCACGAAATAGAGCTATGCTTCCGCTCGCATGACCATGCGACGTCCCCTCCTCTGCGAGCTCCTCGCGGTGCTCCTGGCCGCCACGGCGCTGGTGACCGCGGGCCCGGCCACGGCCGAGCGAACGAAGCTCCTCGAGGTCGACCTGAAGACCGGCGCCAAGAAGGCGATCGACGCGGGCAAGCCCTCCACTCAGGCCGATCGCGACCTCGACTCGATGCTGGACAAGGCGACCGGCGGCTCCGCCTTCTCCACCGAGGAGCTGGAGAAGATCGAGAAGGCGCTGCGGCGCTACCTGGAGGCCGCGCGGCCGCGGGCGATGCCGCACCTGCTGCTCTTCCTCTACCCCGGGCGCATCAGCTCCAACTCGCTCAAGGAGCTGCGCGAGGTGAAGGTCGACGTGGAGCTCACGGTGGACCCGTGCTCGCGCTCCATCTGCACCGACTCGGTGGCGAAGAGCCTCGAGCTCCTCGGGCGCTCCCTCCGGCAGGCGGTCATCCGCACCAAGAAGTACACCATCCGCTTCGGTACCGTGACCGTGCGGACCTCGACGGAGCTCGCCGGGCAGAGCTACGACGACTACCGCTTCGAGGCCGACGAGGTGGTGAAGGCCTCGCAGGCCGCCGGCGGTGGCGGGCAGCTGGTCGGGCGCCTGCAAGGGGCCAAGGAGTCCTACCCGAGGGCGGTGCTGAAGGAGGTCTCGAACCGGGTCAAGGCGCGACGGGTCAGCCTCAGCGGCGTGCCGATCATCCGCCACGACGCGAAGGCGGTCAGCGTGGAGCTGGAGATCCGGAGCGATCGCGTGCGCTTCAAGAGCGACGTGCTCGCGGCCATGCTCGGCGTGGCCGAGGCGCTGCGCAAGAACCCGCTGACCCCGCCGACGCAGAACATCCAGGTCACCGCCGCGGTGCCGTTCCGCACCGTCGAGCACCGCCGCTTCACCTGCCTCGGGCAGGCGCTCGGGCTCTACCTCGACGGCAAGATGAAGCAGGACGAGGTGTGGGCGACCTACATCGTGGAGAAGAAGAAGGGCGGCCAGCAGGTCACCTTCGACGACGCGGAGGCCGCGGGCAAGTCGAGCGGCGACGATGATGGAGGCAGCGAGGACGACCGCAGCGGCGAGATCCTCGGCGCCCACATGACCCTGCTCGCGCCCTGCCTGACGGCGGAGGCCGCGCGGAGCCGCAGCTTCAAGGGGGTCACGCTCGTCTTCTCGGTCTCGCCGGCGGGTCAGGCGGTGGGGCTGACGCTGAAGGAGGCGGCGAGCGGCAGCCTGCGCAGCTGCCTGCAGGCGGCGCTCGCGCGCATCCGCTTCCAGCGGCACGGCGGCGGGCCGCGCCAGGTCACCTACCCGATGCTGATCAAGCGCTAGACGAACCGAACGCGAAAGGACCACGCGATGAAAGAAGAGATCACCCTCACGCTCTGGCAGTTCGCGCGCAGCTTCGGCTGGGCGATCGTCGCTGCGATCTCCTTTGCCTTCGCCATGGGCCTCGCCATCAAGGTCTTCGACCTCCTCTCGAAGGACATCAACGAGTGGGAGGAGATCAAGAAGGGCAACTGGGGCGTCGCCGTGATCCTGGCCTCGATGATCCTCTCGGTGGGGATCGTCCTGTACAAGGTGATCTGAACGTGATCTGACCGTGATCTGATGCCATGAAGTGTGGCATCCTGTTGGGGGCCGGGCGCGTGAGCAGGCAACCGGCGCGCGGGCAATCACGGTCGCTGACCTCGGCGCGAGGCGGGCGACGACAAGGGCTGGCAGCGTGAGCGACAAGGACAAGCCGGGGCCAGGCGTTCCACCCGAGGAGCTGCTCGAGCGCTACGGGCGCAAGGGCGGGAGCGCGCGGCGTGACACCAAGTCGAGCAAGGCAGTCCCGGCCGCCAAGGTCGACGCCGGGCCCTCGCCAGCTCCGACCAAGGGCCGCTTCTGGCAGCGGATGGTGGACTGGGTCGCGCCGGTGACGGGCCCCGCCGACGAGCCCTCGGATGAACCGCAGGACGACGCCCAGGCCTACGCGCCTGACGAGCTGGGCGATGAGCCGGCAGCCGCGCCGCCCGCTCCGCCCCCGCCGCCACCGCGTGCCCCCGCGCCGCAACCCGCTGCGCAGCGGGCGCCCGCCGCTCCGCCCGCACCTCCGCCTGCAGCGCCGGCGGCACCGATGCCGGCGCCGGCCGCGCGCAGCGGGCAGCGGCGCGTCGCGGTGGAGCTGGTGCTGCCGGAGGGGCAGCGCCTGCTCGTACTCGCCCGCACGGCGGGCGACCCCAGCTCGGGGGTCCTCGAGCTGCAGGTCGAGCCCTCGCCGGCCAACGCGCCGCGCGTCCTCGCCGCCCTCCGCTCGGCCAGCCACGGCGCGGACGAGCTCGAGGAGCCGCCGCCGCCCGAGCCCTTCGAGGAGCTGGAGCCGGACGCGGTGGAGCTCGCGCCGCCGCGTCCCGCCGCGCCGCGCCCGCCGGCCGCCGCACCGCCCCCGGCGGCTCCCGCCCGCCATGCCCAGGCCGGGGCGCCTGCACAGAGCACTACCGAGCCGGGGCTGCCGGTCGTGCGGCCGCCGATGGGCGCGGCGACGGACCCCGATCTCGAGAGCGAGAGCATCACCCTCGGCCCCGCGCCGGCGCAGCCGACCAGCCAGAGCTCGGACTTCCAGCTCCCGGACCCGACCGTCTCGCGCGGGCTCGCGCGCCCGGCGCGGACCACCGCCGGTGCGCTCGGCGAGCCGTCTCCGGAGCCGGCTCGCGCTCCCAAGCCGCCGACTGGCCCGGTGGCGATCAAGGGGCCGGCCCGCGGAGGCGCCGCGCGCGCCCTCTACACGGACACCGAGGAGGAGCCCACCCCCGCGGACTTCGCGCCGCGCGCGCCGAGCCCGCTCGACGATCTGCCCGGGAGCCTGCCGGCGATGCGCGAGCCGCCGCCGCGGGAGGGGCGCCCGGACACGCAGGAGTCGCGGCCCCTCGGTCAGCGCCCGCCGCGTCCGACCCAGCCGACGCCGGCCGTGCCGCCCCCGCCCGATCCTGACCGCTCTCCGGTGCGGCCGGTGCCGCGCGAGGAGGGGCGCGCTCCAGTCGGGCCCTCAGCCGAGGCCTGGTCCGAGGTCGACGACGACGGCTGGGTGCCGCCACCATCGATCGGCGAGGTGAACGCGGAGATCCTCGAGCAGCGGCCGCCGCCCGAGACCATGATGGTCTCGCCTCCCCCGCAGGCTGACCCGCGGCGGCGCTACCTGCCCATCGTCGGGATCGACTTCGGCACCACCTACTCGTCGATCTCGGTGATGCGCGCCGGGCTCGAGGTGATCCCCGACGAGCACGGCGAGCAGCAGATGCCCTCGGTGGTCTCCTTCCCGGAGCCGGGGCAGGTGCTGGTCGGCTCCGAGGCGCGCGCGCGCATGGCGGGCGCGGCGCAGTGGACCATCGCCTCGCCCAAGCGCCTCCTCGGACGCCTCTACAAGGACCCGCAGGTGACGCAGCTGATCGGCGGGCTGGCCTTCCGCACCTTCGCGGGGAGCGACAAGTTCATCCGCTTCGAGGCGCACGGCGAGCTCTACTCGGTCACCGACATCTGCGCCATGATCCTCGGCAAGCTGCGGGAGCGGGCCTGCCGCTTCCTCGACGCCGAGGTGAGCAAGGCGGTCTTCACGGTGCCGGTCGGCTTCGGCACCCTGCAGCGCTCGGCGCTGGAGCTGGCGGCGCGGCAGGCGGGCCTCGAGGTCGTCAACCTGCTCACCGAGCCGAGCGCGGCGGTGCTCTCGCACGGGTTCCGCGGCCGGCGCGGGCTGGTGGCGGTCTATGACTTCGGCGGCGGCACCTTCGACTTCTGTCTGCTCGAGGTGAGCGAGACCGCGTTCCAGGTGCTCTGCGCCGGCGGCGACACCTGGCTCGGCGGCGACGACTTCGACAACGCCATGGCCAGCCACTTCGCCGACCTCTTCTGGAACGACACCGGGGTCGATCTGCGCACGCGCGCGGTGGAGTGGCAGGCGCTGATCTTCGCCTGCGAGAAAGCCAAGCGCGAGCTCTCCAGCAAGAAGGAGGCGGAGGTCCGCTGCGACGACCTCCTCTTCACCGCCAAGGGCAAGCGCGGGCTCCGCTACAAGATCACGCGCAAGGAGTTCGTCAAGCTGACGCGCGAGCTGGTGGCGAAGTCGATCGCCATCGGACAGAAGGTGCTCAGCCAGGCGGGCGTGCAGCCGACCAAGGTGGACGCGGTGGTGCTGACGGGCGGCACCTCGCTGATCCCCATCGTGCGCGAGGCGGTGACGGCCTTCTTCAAGAAGAAGCCGGTCCTCGGCGACCCGAACCTGGCGGTGACCAAGGGCGCGGCGCTGCGCGGCGCCGAGCTCGGCGGCGAGGCGGTGGCGGGGACCTCGCTCGGCGGGCGGACGCTGCGCGAGGTGGCCGGGCGCACCATCGGCGCCGGCGTGCAGGGCGGGCCGGTGGAGACGCTCTTCGAGCGCTCGACGCCGGTCCCGGCCGAGGTGCAGCGCGTCTTCTACACGACCCTCGACGGGCAGACCGAGATGGTGATCGCGCTCTACGAGGAGTCGAAGTCGCGCATCGACGAGAGCCGCACCATCGGGCACCTGCGCTACAAGGGGCTGCGGCCCGCGCGCGCCGGCGTGGGGCGCGTCAACTTCACCTTCGTCCTCGACGAGGACGGGATCCTGCACGTCTCGGCGATCGTCGAGGGCAAGCAGTACGACAAGACGATCAAGCTCGAGTAGGCGCGCTCTTCGATCGGCGCAAGCGGTTTCGCAAGCAAGAGAAGATCCGTGGCCTCTTCTCTTTCATGCTGATGAGCGGTCAGCCCGATCGGAGGTTGACACGTACTCATTCTCGGTGCGAGCATAGGTTAAGCACTGACCAGGGAACTGAGTCCTCGCCGGGAGAGGCCAGAGCAGTCATGGAACGCCCGGCGTCGAAGTCCCTTGGAGGGAGAGCGCATGAGGAAGGTCGGGTGCTGGACCGATTTGTTGTTGATCGCAATCCTTTCTGGCTGTAATCCGCAGCCCGCCCCATTTGAGGTAAAGAGCGTCCGGCGGAACTTGGTACCACTCCAGTGTCCAGCAGCTTATCCATCGTGGAATCAGTCCGGCTACTTCGATCGAGACAGTGGACGCCATCAACGTGATCCGAACAGTGGGGCTGGCTTTCCGAACTATGCTAACTACATCGACTATACGGCGACAGTCCTCTTCAATCCCAACATCGAGTCGGTGAAACTCCACTTCTCATCATTCTCCACGGAAGCAGGTTTTGATTACGTCAAGTTCTACACCGCATTCGGCGGAGAAACCACATACACCTATACCGGTCCCGCGGGTGGCTGGACGACGGATCTTCCCCTTAACCACGATCTGGGCAAGAACTACGCCTACTTGCATGAGCGCTTTGTAACAGATAGGTCTGTGACGTCAACTGGGTGGAAGGTTGATGCTCTGCAGTACCGATGTTACGAGAACCCACCAACTAATCCAAGCAACACGCTACTGGTATCCACGAACAAGGAGCATACAGGCTTCCTGATTGGGACGGGAGATACAATCTTGACTCTCTCGTAAAAACCCCCTCCGGCGTCGAGGAGACGTGAGGTGGGGGATCGACAAACGTGGCTCGCTGATCACAATGGAGCATGTTCCGTCCAACCTCACCCCAGCGTCCTCTGTTCGGCG